>JAUWLW010000072.1 GCA_030613505.1 Candidatus Zixiibacteriota bacterium | reverse complement strand
CGAATTCGACCTCCACCGGGCGCGGCGGCGGCGGCGCCCGCTCGCCCCGTAATACTTTAACCGCGGCGCCCACCGCCAGCGCCGCGACCAGAAAAATAAGGACGAGCCGTTCTTGCTTAGTCAGGTAAATCAAGCCGGCCTGGACCGCTCCTGCCCTTTCGCCTAATAAACCTCCGCTACCCGTTTCGGATAGAACCGCGGTTATCTCAACTAATGCCGCGCACTACCCGTCGTCGCCGACGGAGCGCGATATCCGGGTTTCTATTTTACTCAACGCCGCGCGCATAGCCGGCGTGAAAAAGCGGTCCCCGCCCACGAGCTCCATCGTTTTGAAGACGAGTTTTATCGCCAGCAGTTCTCTTTGGGTAAAAGCCGTGTCGGCGGCGCGCGCCTCGCGCAAAACGCGGTAGCCGTGGTCGTAATAAATGGGGACCAGGTCGGATAGGTCAACGACGTCGCGGTATATTGTCCGCTCGGAGACGCCCAGCGTCTCCGCCAGCTCAGCCGCGCGATAGCCCTTCCTGGAGCTTAAAATGTTCGCCAGGCAAAAAAGCCGCTCGGCCTTTTTCCTCGTCATGACTGCGCGTAACCTATACCGGGCGTTATGCTGAGTCGCCTCCAAGATGGCCGCAAGGCCGACGCCGTAGGAGCCGAGGGAGCATTTTACGACTGCTCCTCCCCAAATAATCGTAATAGATTAAGAACGCTGCCGTTACGCTTAAAATTGCAGCAAATTGCGCGCCATTTTTATAACTGTTTATTTTTTAGTAAGTTAACCGTTTTATGTTCTCGAGTAGTCGGCCGCCTGGCCGCCAATTATGGCGGAGACAACGGACTGTAACCTGCGTGCAAGCCGCAACCACGTGGGAAATAATCAAATGCAAAAACCGCCAGAATCGGCGGTTTTTTTTGAATATGGCGGAGGGGGGAGTCGCTTTTATTAGAAGCCCAGGTCCACGAAGCCGAGTTTCCCGGCGAGCCATCCGAGCTTGTTGAAGAGTATTATGTGGCCGAACTCGATAAGGAGGATGCCGCCCACGACCTCAATGATCCGGAAATGCTTTTTCACTTTTTGGAACGCCGAGAGGAACGTGTTTACCGCGATTGCCGCGAGCAGGAACGGAACCGCGAGGCCGAACGAATATACCAGTAACAGGAAGAAGCCTTGCCATACCGTATCCTGGTTGCTAGCCAGGAAGAGGAGGCCGGCCAGGAAGGGCCCGATGCACGGCGTCCAGCCGAAGGCGAAAGCGATGCCCACGACGAACGTGCCCAGGATGCCCCATCGCCCCTTCTTGCCCTCGAACCGCTTCTCCATAAGGAGGAATTTTATCCGGTACGCGCCAACCATGTGAAAGCCGAGGACGATGATGATGATGCCGGCGATCTGGTTGAAGAGCATCTTGTGGGTCTGGAGGAAGGAGCCGAGCTCCGTGGCCGTTACGCCCATCGCCAGGAACACGACGGTGAAGCCCAGGCAGAAGAACGCGGCGTGGAGGAGCGTCCTGGCCATGATCTGGCCGCGGCGCTCTTTCCCGGTGAGTTCCTCGAAGGTGTGGCCGGAGATGTACGACAGATACGCCGGCACGAGCGGCAGCACGCACGGCGATATAAAGCTCAAAAAGCCGAAGACCAGCGCCAGGCCGGCGCCGCCCAAAGAGAAAGGTACTTCCACGAGTACTCTCCCGCGTTAATCGTTGGAGGCCGTCATCGCCCGCGCCGCCCCCTCCGCGAGCCACGCTTCCGCGGCGTCCGCGGCGCGCTCCAAAGCGGCACCCGCTACGTCAGCCTCCTCGAGCGGCGACAGCACGTAGGCCGCGGCGTCGTCGCCGGGAGGCGCCCCCACGCCAACGCGCAGGCGGGCGAAGTCTTGCGTGTCCAATTCGTCCATGATCGACTGGAGGCCCTTGTGGCCTCCGGCGGAGCCTTTTTCGCGCAACCTTATCTTACCGGGCGGCAGGTCGATGTCGTCGGATATTACGAGCATTTTGCCCGGGCCGAGGTTCAACCCTTCGGCCGCGGCGGCCACGGCGTAACCGGACAGGTTCATATAGGTCCGCGGCTTTACGAGCCAGACGGTGCGGCCGCCGATGCGCCCCTTGCCGCACGCCGACTGGAAGCGCCGCCGCCACAGGCGGATGCGGTGGCGTCGGGCGAGGACGTCGACCACCGTCGCGCCGACGTTGTGCCTGGTACCGGCGTAACGCCGGCCCGGGTTCCCGAGGCCGAATATGGCGTAGGTTTCGGTTCCGGCCACGACGCTACGCGCCCGTCCACGGCGCAGGTGTTAGGAAGAGGTTTCCTCGGCAGGCGGGGGGGCTTTCTCCTCGCCTTCTTCGGCGGTTTCGCCTTCTTCGCCCTCCGCCGCCTCTTCCGCGGCGGCTGCCGCGGCTGCCGCGGCCTCTTCCTCCGCGATTATATCGGCGCGGGCCATGCGCGGCGCTTTAACGACGACCAGCGCCGTATCCTCCGGGTCCAGGAAAGTGACCCCCGCCGGCGGCGCTACGTCTTTTAAGTGCAGCGAATCGCCCAGCACCAGCGGCGAGACGTCGTACGTAACGTTCTCCGGTATGTCGCGCGGCAAGCACTCCACCCGGATTTCCCGCGTCAAGTATTCCGTGACGCCGCCCTCGTTTTCGCCCTCCGAGTGGCCGGTGGCCGTTATGGGTATCGTGACCTGGATGGGTATCCCGGCCTTTACCCGGAGGAAGTCCACGTGATGGATTTCGTCGCCCAGCGCGTCGTATTGAATATCCTTTATGATGGCCAGCGTCTCTTCGTCTTCCCCCTCCACTCTCAGGTCGAGGATGGCGTTCGCCGAGCCGATACGCAGCGAACCCCGGAAGTCCTTCTCGTCCACCGTTACCGGGACGTTGGGGCCTTCGGCGCCGTAGACCACGGCCGGTATCAATCCCTGCCGCCTCAGCGCGCGGCCGTGGCGTTTTCCCGTAGCCTCGCGCTTTTTTACGTTCATGCCAATTCGTTTCATAGCGATTCACACTCGATTACGTTGGTCGAAACGCCGCTAGCCGAGCTTGGGCTCGAGCGGGCGCCCCCCCAACAGGTGTACGTGAAGATGGGGAACGGTTTGCGTCGCGTCGGCGCCGGTATTAATAACCAACCGGTACCCCGACGCCGATACGCCGAGCTGGCGCGCGAGCCGCTGGGCCGCCATTATCATATGGCCTACGACGCCCGCGTCCTCCTCGCTGAGTTCGTCGACGCCGGCGAGATGTTTTTTGGGGATGATGAGCGCGTGCACCGGCGCCATGGGCGATATGTCGGCGAAGGCTGCGACGACGTCGTCCTCGTATATTAATTCCGTCGGGAGCTCGCCCGCGACTATTTTACAGAATATGCACTCTTCCATAGCGTTACCCTCCGCCGCGGCCGGCAGGGCCCAGGTCGCCGGAGGCGTGAAATATCAACGCGCACGCTACGGGCCCGGCCAACTCCGCCCGCAGCCGCCGGGGGCCTAGGTCCAGCGGCCTGAACGCCGCTCCCGCGGCGCGCTTCTCTTCGCCGGCGTCGAAGCCGCCCTCCGGCCCCACGGCTACCAGAAATCTGCTGGGCCCGGGCTTGCCGCGCCCGATAACTTCCGCCAGAGATTCGGCGCCGGCGTCGCGCTTGCACATAAAGGCGACGTCGAAATCACGGGCGCGCGCCAGCACGTCGGCGAACGTTTTAGGGGCGTATATTTCGGGCACGACGGCGCGGAGCGACTGTTTGACCGTGGCCGCGGCCACCCCCTCGAGGTGTTTTTTCTCCCGGGCCGCGACCTCCCGCCGCTGTGACCGCGCGCATTCGAAGAAGACGAATTCGCTCACGCCCAGCGCCGTGGCCTGCTTCACGACCTCGGCCAGCTCGGCCGGCTTGAGGAGAGCTTGCGCGAGCGCTACCCGCGCCAGCGGCTCGCGGCTTCGGCGCGTCGTCCGGACAACTTTGCCAAGCAGGCCGTCGGCGGTGCGGATTTCGACTTCCGCCTCGTATTCGACGCCGCGGCCGTCCACGGCGACGAACGGGTCGCCCCGGCCGAGCCGCAAGACGTTCTTGGCGTGGTGCCCTTCCGCTCCCGCGAGCCGGACGATGCCGTCGCTCACGTCGTCGGGAGCTATAATAAAACGAGGCGGCGGCTCTCCGCCTCGGCGCTCCCGGCCGGCGCGTGGTTCGCCGGCTCCCATATTGTATTTCGAATTTACCATAAATTCGTTTCCGGCGCAACTATTCCTTTTTCGGTTTCTCGTCGGCCTCCCGTTCCAGGAGTTTGCGCAGCTCGAAGAGGGCGTCGAGCGCGGCGCGCGGCGTCATGCGGTCCGGCTCGAGCGCGGCGACGTACTCCTCGATTATGGGCGGCCGGGGCGTGAAAAGGCCCTGCTGGTCGGAATTCTCGACTAACGCCCGGGGTCCCCGGCCTACCTCGAGTTCCTCCAGGATCTGGCGCGCGCGAGCGAGTATGGCCGGCGGCAGGCCCGCCAGCCGCGCCACCTGGATGCCGTACGAGCGGCTGGTTACGCCCCGCGTAACGCGCCGCAGGAAGTGGACCTTGCCGCCCGCCTCCCGCACCGTTACGGTATAGTTGACGACGCCCGCGCCCCCCTCGGCCAACGCCGCGAGCTCGTGGTAGTGGGTGGCGAAGAGCGTTCGGGCCCGCGTGTTCTCCGCCAGGAACTCGGCCACGGCCCCCGCCAGGCTGAGGCCGTCGTAAGTCGACGTCCCCCGGCCTATCTCGTCCAACAGAATGAGGCTTCGCGACGTGGCGTTGTTCACGATGTCGGCGGTCTCGGTCATCTCCACCAGGAAAGTGGAACGCCCGCGCGAGAGGTCGTCCGCGGCGCCGATGCGCGTGAAGATGCGGTCGACCGGGCCTACGGTCGCGCGGCGCGCCGGGACGAAGGAGCCCGCCTGCGCCAGCAGCGTTATCAAAGCCGCCTGGCGGAGGTAGGTAGACTTGCCCGCCATGTTGGGGCCGGTGAGGACGACGAAACGCTCGTCCTCGTCGAGGTGGAGGTCGTTGGGGACGAAGGGCTCGTCGAGATAGAAGCGTTCCACGACCGGGTGGCGGCCGTCCTCGACGTCGAGCACCGGCTCGTCCGCGATTTCCGGACGGGCGAAGTCGTTCTCGAGCGCGGCCTGAGCGTACGACGCCGTGACGTCCAGCTCCGCCGCCGCGCCCGCGACGCGGGTAAGGCGCTCGACGTGCCGTCCGAGCTCGGCGCGCAGGTCGACGAATATCTCGCGCTCCAGCGCGGCTATTTTCTCGTCCGCGGAGAGCGCGGTCTCCTCGTACTCCTTTAGCGTCGGCGTGACGAAGCGCTCGGCGTTGACGAGGGTCTGTTTGCGGATGTAGTCGGCCGGGACCTTTTCCATGTTGGCCTTGGTGACCTCGACGTAGTAGCCGAAGACTTTGTTGTATCCCACCTTGAGCGAGGAAATACCGGTGCGCTCGCGCTCGGTGCGCTCCAGGCCCGCGATGTACTCCTTGGCCTGGGAGGAGCGGTCGCGGAGGTCGTCGAGGTCGGCGCGGAAGCCGCGGCGTATGATACCGCCCTCGGCCAGCGTAGCGAGCGGCTCGTCGGCCAGCGCGTCGTCGACGAGTTTGACCAGGTCGGCCACGTCCACCAGGTCGCGGCCCACGTCCGCCAGGAGCGGCGCTTCGGCGCCGGCCAGCGCCCGGCGGAGCTCGGGCACGAGCGCGAGGCTTCGCCCCAGCGCGTGGACGTCGCGCGGCGTGGCCGTCCCCAGCGCCACCCGGCCGGCAAGCCGTTCCACGTCGGCGCACGGCCGGAGTATTTCGCGAACGCGGTGGCGGACCTCGCTCTCCCGAAGGAGCGCGGCCACGGCGTCGAGCCGCCGGTCGATCGCTTCCTTGGACAGCAGCGGCTCGGCCAGGTACCGCCGGAGGCGCCGCGCGCCCATCGCGGTGCGCGTCTTGTTCATAAGCTCGTAGAGCGTACCGCCGCCCGGGCCGGGGTGTTCGAATATCTCGAGGTTGCGCATCGTCGTGGCGTCGAGGTACATCCGGTCGCCGAGGGCGCGGGTTTTGACCGAGACGACGTGCGACAGCGGCCCGAGCTGCGTCGCCGCCGCGTAACGCAAGAGAGCCCCGGCCGCGGCGACCGCGGCGTCCTCGCCCTCCAGGCCGAAGCCGGCGAGGTTGGCCACGCCGAAATGGTCTTGCAACAAGGCCTCGCCCTCCGCCGTCGAAAAGTCCGAGCCTTCGCGGTACGTTATCGACGCGTCGTCCTCGGAAAGGCCTTCCGGCAGCGGCGCGTCGTCTTCCGCCAACACCTCCGCCGCGCCCCACGACGCGACCAGCGCCGCCGCCGCGGCGGCGTCCAGGGCGGGCCAGACCTCGAACGAGCCGCCGGCGACGTCGAGGCGGGCCGCGGCCCACCTGTTGCGCTTCAACGCTACCGCGGCGACGTACCGCGTCTCCGAACCGGCCAGCAGCTCGTCTTCGTACACCGTCCCCGGCGTGATGACGCGGACCACCTCGCGCCGCACCAGCTGCTTGGCCTCCGTGGGGTCCTCGGTCTGGTCCGCGACCGCGACCTTGCGGCCGGCGTCCAGTAATTTGGCGACGTAACCGGTAGCGGCGTGGTGGGGGAAGCCGCACATCGGCACGCGGTTCTCGCCCTTGCCGCGGCCGGTGAGCGTCAAGCCCAACAGCGAGCTCGCGACCTCGGCGTCATCGTAGAACATCTCGTAGAAGTCGCCCAGGCGGAAGAAAATTATCGCGTCCGGGTAACGTTCTTTGATGGCGCGGTATTGCCTGAGCATCGGCGTCGTCATGTTTTTTTTACGAACTCCGTGGACATAGTAAAAAAACCGGCGGGGCGGCGCAAGGGGTTTTTAAGGCGCCGGGCGGGCCGGACGCGGCCGGACGATTTTCCTTTAAAAAAACTTGGCACGGCTAACCTGGCGTGTTATAATAAGATTAGTATAAATTGAGTAACAAAATCACAATAACGCCGGAACGGTTTTATTAAATCCGCTTTAGGAGGAATGTCGAATGAAGAAAGGGCTGTGGCTGGTGGGATTCTTGGCGGCGTCCGCGTTCGCCTATACCGTACAAATCGATACGGCCGACGTACAGGTGAACGGTTCGTCCGACCCGGCTTTTTTAGGTTACGACGTCGTCACCTTGAAGGACGCGACCGTACTACCCGGCGAGCCGGGTGAACCGAACTTACCGGCGGTTATCGTAACCGTGGCGTTGCCCAAGGGGACGGAGATCGAATCGGTCGACGTCTCGTACGGCGAGCCGGTAGCGCTTCCCGGTTCTCATCGCGTAATGCCGCTGCAGGAACCCACGCCGGTCAGCGCGGGTACGTCGCAACCTACGCCGCCGAACGCGGCGGTGTATTCTTCGACGGAACCGTTCCCCGGCAAGTTGGCCTACGCGTTCGAGAGCGGCAACATGGGCGGCTACGGCGTGGGCAGCGTCGTGCTGGCGCCGGTGCAGTACGTCCCGGCGACGGGCAAGTTGATGGTGTACCCGGTAATCGATTTCAAACTGAACCTGACGCGCGCCGCCGTGGAGAACGTCTATCCCAAAGTGCGTTTGGGTTGGATCGACCGCGACATCCGCGAGAGCCTGGCGGCGTCGGTAATCAACCCGTGGGAGATTTCCCCGGCGAGCGGCACACGCTTGCTGGAGGGCGGCGCCGGCCTGGACGCCGACGTCTTCCCCTACCTGATAATCACCAATACGACTCTCGAAGCCAAGGCCAAAGAGCTGGCGGATTGGAAGACCAAGAAAGGCCTTAACGCCGCGGTCGTAACGATGTCTTATATCGGGAGTAATTACTCCGGCCGCGATACGGCGGAGAAGGTCCGTAATTGTATTAAAGATTATTACGAGAACAAGGGCACGCAGTACGTTTGCCTTATCGGGACCAATTCCATTATCCCCGTGCGCAAAGTGTACGACCCCAAGTACCGGACGATAGAGCGGGACTACCTGGTCCCGACCGACAACTACTACGGCTGCCTGGACGGCGACTTCAACGCCGACGGGGATAATTACTGGGGCGAGTACCCGGACGACAACGTTGACTGGGTATACGACGTCTACGTGGGCCGGATCCAGGTCTCGACCGTGAGCGACCTGAACGAAGTCATCGACAAGACGTTGTGCTACGATGGCGCCGAGGCGTCCACCGAAACCAACCCCTACAACTACCAGCACCTCGTAATCCTCGGCGGCGCCTTCCTCGACTCCTCGACCAACGAGAGGTACTTGATGGAGTACGTGCGCGATAACTATATGAAGTCGTCGCACTGGTCCTTCGCCGAGCTCTGGGACAACAACTACCCGGGCGGCGCCGTGTTCAATTCGACCAGTTTCATCTCACATATGAACCAGGGCAAGGGCGTCATAGCGCACGCCGCGCACTCGAACACGACGGTTTTGGGAACGAACTCGGGGAGCGTCTACAGCTCCAATCTCCGCAACCTCACCAACCACCCCAAGTTCTTCGGCGTCCTCTACACCCTCGGCTGCTACCCGAGCAACACCGACCGCGATAACAACTGCGGCGCCTATTTCGTCAGCTCGCCCGCCGGCGGCGGCGTCGGCTTCGCCGGCAACACGCGCTACGGATGGTACATGCGCGGCAGCCCCGCCAGCGGCCTGTCGGCCGACTTCTTGAAGTCTTATTTCGAGCAACTCGGCGATAAAGACGTATACGTGGCCGGCAAAACGATGGCGTTCCACAAACACACGCTGCAGGGAACGATCGGCAACTCTACGTATAGGTACATTTACTTCGAGCTTTTACACAACGGCGACCCCGACATCTGGATGCCGACCGGGACCATCGGCACGCCGAACGTCACCTACGACGACGAGATTCCCACCGGTTCGCAGAACTACCAGGTCCACGTGGGCGATTCGGCGGACGGCGACGTAGAGGGCGCGCTGGTGTGCGTGTGGAAGGGCGACGAGGTCTACGCCGCCGACACTACGAACGCGAGCGGCAACGTCTCCTTCAGCATAAACCCCACGACCGAGGGCACGATGTACCTCACCGTCTCGGCGCATAACTTCAAGACGTTCGAGGCGGACGTGGCGGTGGGCACGTCGGCCGTAAGGCTCACGTCTTTCGAGGGTCGGCGCACGAAGGCCGGCGTGCTGCTGACGTGGGCCGTAGGCGGCGCCGAGGAGGCGGACCACTTCAACCTGTACCGTCGTGCGGTAGCTGGCGTAACGGCGCCGGCGGCGGGGGGCGGCGGAACCGCGGCGAGCGCGTCGGCTGAGGCTTTCGGTAGGGCCGGTAGCGATACGGTAACCGCCGGCGGCGACGGCTGGGCGAAGGTGAACGCGGAGCCCATAACGGGACGTTCGCCGTACCGGTACCTGGACCGCGAGGTAAAGGCGGTAGCGTACGAGTACAAGCTGGAGGCGGTGCAGGCGGGCGGCCCGGACGAGCTGGGTACGACGCGGGTGG
>JAUWLW010000011.1 GCA_030613505.1 Candidatus Zixiibacteriota bacterium | reverse complement strand
CGCCGGTTTCGTAGGGGCGTACCTTTAGGTGCGTCCACCTTAAGCCTTTATAGATATGTAAGGGCCGACCTTCGCGTCGGCCCTTTTTTAGTTGTAGCTGTTCGGGATTTTCTGTTATATTTAATCGCAGAGGGCAGTAGCTCGAGGAGGTAAAGGGAAATGAAGAAGCTCGCGATAACGACGGCCGCGGCGCTGACGGCGCTGGCGGCCTTTTGCGCGTGGGGCGCCGTGCCGTTCGGGTATCAGCCCGATTGGGAGAGCGCCGACCAACGGTCTACGATAGAAATGGCGCTGGCCGACTTCAACGGCGACGGGTGGCAAGTCACCAAGGGCGAAAAGAGCACCGGCGACGGCCAAAGCCACGTATTTTACCTCCGCCATTACCCCGCGCTCACTATCGCCGAGGTCCGCGTAAACGGCAAGGCCGTGCCGCGGGCCGATTACTGCTTCGACGCCCGGGCCGGTTGGTTCTCCCTCAAGAACGCGCCCGCGAACGGCGCCCGCGTCGACGTGGATTATAAATGGTCGAACCGCCTCGACTTCTTCGCCGGCAACGAGGACCGCGCGCAGACCGACAACCGCGACGTGATTTACTTCAACCGCGACGGCGCGCTGGAAAAGACGCCGTCGTGGCTGTCGACCGCCCGCGTGGAGACCTGGACCGTGATGGAAGCCGACTACGACGCCGACGGCGACGTCGACGTGGCCATAGGCGGCGACGCGTTTATCAAGATCTACAAGAACACGGGCACCGGCCTGGAGGGCACGCCGTCGTGGAGCACGGCGCTGCCCGGGGGATGGGCGGCGTGCTTCGCCTGGGGCGACGTCGACAACGACGGCTATCTCGAGTTGGCGGTCGTGGATTCGTACGTCGATAGGTTCTACGTCTTCAAGAACAACGCCGGGACGCTGGAGAAGTCGCCGTCGTGGTCGGCGGGATATTCGGACGCCAACCACGCAGCCTGGGGCGACGCCGACGGCGACGGCGACATGGACCTGGCGGGCGGTACCCGCGCCAGCCTCGGCGTGACGGAGGGGTTCGTCTACTTGTTCCGCAACGAAAACGGTACCCTCGCCAAGACGCATTACTGGAAGAACGACCCGCCCGCGGGCCGTTGCGACGCGCTGGCGTGGGGCGACGTCAACGGCGACGGCTGGCTCGACCTGCTCAAGGGTATATGCGGCCGGGGGGGGGAACACGACCCGTACGCCGACATCTACTATTCCAACCGCGGCGTACTGCCCAAGACGCCGAGCTGGGAATCCGGTTACTACACCCATTGCAATAATTCGTGCCTGGCGGACGCCGACGCCGACGGCCTGTTGGACCTCATACAGGCCTGCGGCGGCGCAGTAATCGCGTATTTCCGTGAAGGCGGTAATTTATTGAAACAACCCTCGTGGGAATACTCCCCCTACCCCTACGGGACTATCGATAACCGCGTGGGCGACGTCGACGCCGACGGCTACCCGGACGTCGCGGTAGCGTGCGTCGGCGTTTCCGGCCCCACCGGCGGTCCTAACCTACTATTCTTAAATCGGTGCGATATCGGCGTACACGTCAAGAATTTCGCCGCCTCGCCGGCCGCGAAGGGCGTCGCGCTCCGCTGGGAGGTGAACGAACCGGTCGGCGGGTTCAACGTCCTGCGGGACGTCAAGGCGGCCGAGGTCGCCGCCGAACCCGTTAAGATAAACGACGGGCTAATCACCGGCCGCTCGCCGTATCGCTATCTGGACGAGGGCGTGGCTGCCGGAAAGACGTATCGCTACTGGTTGGAGGTCGTACCGCTGGCGGGGGCGCCTGAGCGCCACGGCCCGGTCGAATGTACGACGGGCGCCAAAACCTCCTTCGCGCTGGCGCAGAACCGGCCCAACCCGGCTCGCGGCGTCACGACGGTCGCGTTCTCGGTGGCCGCGGCCTGCGACGCGACGCTCGCTATATACGACCTGGCTGGCCGGAAGGTCGCTTCCAGCGTCGTATCAGCAGTCGCGGGCGCGAATAAGCTTGAGCTTGACGTGTCTTACCTCGCGCCCGGCGTCTACACCTACCGCCTGGAGGCAGCGGGCGAGGCCGCGGCGAAGCGGATGGTCGTGATTCGGTAGGCCGCCGGCACCCCGGCCGCGTGAAGGCGTTATTCCGGTAGGGGCGTACAGCTGTACGCCCCTACTTCGGAAGGGGCCCCTGCGGCCCCTTTTTCATCCCCCCTTGACGCCGAGCCGCCGCCGCCCTATAATGGCCGCCGGCAACGTTTGTTTTTATAGGGGCGCACCGCTGTGCGCCCCGGGGCGGGCCGGTCACCTTGTAGGCAAGGAGGTCACGTATGGGTTGGTTGGAGGAAAAGATGGCCAAGTGGGCCCGGCTTATCGACGAGCACGCCGGCCCGGGCGTCAGCGAGCGGGTCCTGGAGGGCCACCGGGAGCTGGCCGAAGCCTCCCCCGAGGAGCGCGCGGCCTGGTCGCGGCTGGCGATGGAGCGGCTGGCCGAGGCCGTCCCCGACGTCGCGACGCGCGAGAAGATAATGGAACGCCGGGCCTGCGTCTTCGTCGAGGAGTTCGGCGACGAGCCGCTGCTCGAGCTGCGGAAAATTTACCGAGAGGCCGGCGGCGTGGACGCGGTCTTCGAGGCCATGGCCCGCGACCCCGAAAAGCACTCCCGCCCTTACCGCGAGGGCGACGTCATCTACGAGACCAAGGCCCCCGGCGACGCCGAGGCGTTCGCGGCCGCCCAAACGCCGGACGAGAGGCGGGTCGCCTATTGCCACTGCCCGCTGGCCCGGGCCGGGGCGGCGACGACGCCCGCGCCGGAGCCCTACTGCTGCTGCGGCGGCGGGTGGTACGGCCGTATCTGGGAGTTCATCGTCGAGAGGCCGGTGCGCGTCGAGGTCCTCCGGTCCGTCATGCGGGGCGACGAGCGCTGCACCTTCGCGGTACACCTGCCGCCGGGAGTAACCGACTGAGCGACGTCCGCCCTTGACGGCGGCGCGCCTTTTTTGATATTATCGTGTTCGATGGACGCTGGCCTTTTTACGGAAGACGCCCCCGGTAAACTCGTCCCGATTTCGACGAAATACGGAGGCGATTGGGCGTTTATACCTAAGCCTCTTCCGCCTCGCATAGATTTGAGCGATTTAACTGGCGCGGTCGAGGAGGCTTCGCTCGCTTTGGGCGCGTTGGACGGCCTGGGTAGAAAAGTCGAGAATGCTAACCTATTCGTTCGGCCTTTTATTCGCCGGGAGGCGCGCCTAGGATCGATCATTGAGGGTACCGTCGTCGATATTAAAGACCTGTACGCGTACGAAGCTGGGCAACTTAAACTACCGGGGTTTGAAACCGACCCCCGGGCTGCCGCCTTAAAGGAAGTATTTAATTACGTCGCCGCGATTGAGTATGCTTTGGACCAAACGAAAACTCCTTTGAGTTTAAGGTTAATACGCGAATTGCACAAAATACTAATGACCGGGGTGCGTGGAGGGGAAGCAGAGTTAGGTCAGTTCCGGCGCCTCCAGGTAGGCGTAAGAGGACGCGGGACGGTTCAAGAAGCCGTTTTTATACCGCCGCCACCGCCGGAAATTGAAAATTGCCTGGACGCGTTTGAGAAATACCTACACGCGAATGACAATTATCCAAAGTTGGTAAGGCTTGCGTTTATCCACTACCAATTCGAAACGATCCATCCGTTCCGGGACGGGAACGGCCGGATAGGCAGGTTGTTAGTTATATTTTTATTAGTTTATTGGGGCCTTTTACCCACCCCGTTACTACACCTGAGCCGTTACTTTGAAAATAATAAAGAGGCCTACTGTGATTTGATGTTTGAAGTTAGTACCAAAGGTGCGTGGCGCGAATGGATACTTTTTTTCCTGGAAGCTATTAGAACCCAAGCTGCGGACGTTGGAAGGCGTATTAACGCTTTGGACGCACTTAGGAAGGATTGGCGCGAGCTGATAAAGCGCCCCAGGGCATCGGCTTCTGACGTTGAGCTAGCAGAAGCTTTAATAGGAAATCCGGTTATTACTTATAAATCAGCGGCGGTAATATTAAGCGTTAAATATAGCGTTGCGAGGGATTGCGTAAATAGATTAGTCGAATTGGGTATCTTAAGTCAGTTAGGGGAAATTAAATATCCGAAGGCTTTTATCGCCGATCCGATTTTCGAAATCCTTTTTTCTGAGTGAGTTATGACTGAAATTTGTAATTAAGAGCGGTTTTTCGCAATTCCAGGGAAAGAATTTGTGTTTTTCGCAATTCTATTTTTACGTTATTGCCGTATTTAAATGACAATATACCGGCCCGCGACGCTCCGCCCTTGACGGCGGCGCGCCTTTTTCGCATATTTACGTTATGGAGGCCGAGGCCAAAGTATCCAGGTCGGTTTACGTAGTATGGTACGCGACGGCGGCCGCGGCGTACGCCGGGTTGCTCTTTTATTTACCTTACCCGTGGCTGGCGCTCACGGCGTTGTATTTCGCAGTTGCCGCCGGCCCGCTTTTAAAGGCCTTCGCTTCTGCGGGCGATTCGTCGCCCGTTACGGTGCGGGAGTTTTTCCGCGTAGCGAGTTACGTGACCGTTTTCGTCGTCGCCTCTTTCCTGTACGAGCTTGTCGACCTCCCCGGCGACCTGAGCCGTATGGCGCTCGGCGCTTTTTACTTAGCGGCGTTGTGGATTAACGCGTCTTTTTTACTTCGCGCGCCGTACGCCCTCCAACGGGCCGCGGTGCCGGCGACCGAGGAGGGGAAAAAGAAACTACTCGACGTGGCGGTGGTCTTCGGCTTCTGGCCCGTTTCTCTCTTGGCGGCCGTCGCCGTTGGCGGCCTGGCGGTTTCTTACCGGGCCGAAGAGCCTACGCGGGTATGGAGTTTCATAATAGGCCATTACCTCGCCGTCGCCGCCGCCATCGCCGCGGCCTACTTCCTCTTGTATGCTCTCGTCGTAACGCGGTACCGCGGCGCGACCGCCCGACGGTATCATTTTGGCCGGGCGTTAACGAGGGAACTCGCGCCGGTGTGGCGGCCCGTGCGCTGGGGGTTGCTTGCCGCGTTGCCGGCGGCGCTGATAGTGGCGTGTTTTTCCCGACGCTACGACGTCGGCCTTGCCGCGACGATTTTCGCGTGGTTGCCGCTTTTTTACCTCGCGTTAGTAGCGGGGCGGCAGCTTGCGCCGGACGACGTCGCCGAGAGGAAATTCGACGCCACCTCGTTTTTTATTATTATATTTTTATCGTCCGTCCTGCTACCCTTTGCCTTCGCGTTCGCGGTCCAAATACTACCGTCGGTCGTCCGCGCGTTTTAATATACGGCTTCGTATTTCCTTTCGTAACGTAGCGGCGCCGCGGGAGGCTTTCCCCCTTGACGGCGGCGCGCCGGCCAGGGGGCTTAAGCCCCTTGTTAACGCTTGGAGGTAATATTATGAAAGACGACGAGCTGCATTTCCACTACGTCGCGACGCGCGAGGAGGCGGAGGAGCTGATCGCCGGGTTCGACAAGTTCTGGGTCTCCAACTGCGGCTGCCGTGAGGGTGAGCCGGGGTGTCAACGCTCCCGCGCCGACGTGTGCCTCTTCTTCGACACGCAGATGGCCGGGACCGGCTCCGACTTCCGCGAGGTAGGCGCCGACTTCGTCGCCGGGATAATGAAGGAGGCGGAGGACAAGCGCCTCGTCGTCCGGCCGTTCCGGTACGAGGAGGACAAAACCCGCGTCCAGGGGATCTGCTTCTGCTGCGACGACTGCTGCTACTACTTCCGGTCGGACGTGGAGACGGCGGCGTGCGACCGGGGGATGTTCGCCGCCCGCATCGATATGGGCGCGTGCGCGGCCTGCGGGACCTGCGTCGACGTGTGCTACTTCGGCGCCCGCGAGATAGCCGACGGCAAGCTGGCCGTCGCCGACGAGAAGTGCTACGGCTGCGGCCTGTGCGCCGACGTCTGCCCGGAGGCGTGCGTCACGATGGCGGTGCGCGTCTAGCGGCCTGGGCCGCGGGTATCACACTCGCCTTAGCGGCAACGTTTACCATGTCTTCGCCTCGCGACGTCGTCGAATCGAATAAGGCCGCGCGGTCAGTAGCCGCCGGCTCGTATTTCCTGGTTGCGCTACCCCTCGCGATCCCCGCAGCTTTCGTTAATACCTTCGTCCGGCACCATCTCTTTCGCGCCCTCGAGCTTTGGCTCGCCGTGGCGGCGACGACGCTCGCCTTCTACTATGTGGTCGCAGGTTGGGCCGCGGTGGCGACGATATTCGGGCGACTCGACGCCGCCGAAGGGTTCGGGCAAGTCATCTTCATAATAATCCTCTTCGGCGGTACGTTGGGGGGCGTCGTTTGGATAGGACTTCTCGTTTACGGCGCCTTCGCGAGCGCCGGGGCCGCCGCCCGGGGCGAGCTACTCTACGAATACCCCGGTTGGCGCGCGGTAAAATGGACCGTCGTCCTCGGCGGAACCAGCGGCGCGGTGGGATTAATTTGCGGTTTACTGATATGGTTGAGCCAATTATCAGGATGTTGAGATCGGCGCGCAACGCGAGAAGGCCCGGCGTTGCGCCCACCTCCCTCGGCCGCGTGAAGGCGTTGTTCCGGTAGGGGCGTACAGCTGTACGCCCCCATTCGGCAGGGGCCCGCGCGGCCCCTTTTTTCCGTACTAAAATAAGCATATGTCAACCTTACTAAATAATTAATGATTAGGATAGTTTTTGCTTGACTTGGGTACAGGCCGGTGTCATAATGTCCACATAGGGTTGGCGTAGAAATTTAACCGGGCGATTTCCTAAGGAGGTCAGGGTTATGCCCGGATCGGAGGAAACGGGAGTGCGTAACGAACGCGGCCGACGGTCCGGTCGCTCATAAGAGAATACTATCCGGGTTCGGCTCCGCGCCGGCCCGGCCTTTTTTATTCACAACCGGCTCAACGGCGCAATAAAAGAAAGCGTTCATAAATCGAAGAGGAGGTAGAACGATGAAGACGGGTTTAGTTGTTTTAACTGCAGTCGCGCTCGCGGCCGCCGCGGCCTCGGTCGCGGCTCCCACGTACCAGTACGCGGGCACGTGGGGTAAGTACGGGTCCGGGCCGGGGGAGTTCGCCGGCCCCTACGCCTTGGCTACCGCGCCCAACGGCAACGTCTACGTAATCGACTCGGGGACGAAAAGGGTTCAGTGCTTCACCTCCGCCGGCTCGTACCTCGGCCAATGGAATAACCCCGGCGGCGGCGGCATCGACGTCTCGCGCCGCGGCGTCGTCTACGTAATCGATTCCCAGGGCAGCGTCGTTCGTTACTACACCTCGACGGGCTCGTTCGTCGGTTCCTGGGGCTGTCTCGCCTCCCCGATGGACGTGGCCGTGGCGCCCGACGGCAACGTATACGTGAGCGAATTCTGGCTTCCCGGCGTGTCGTATTATACCCCCACCGGCTCGTTGCTCGGTTCGTGGGGTTCCGAAGGTTCGGGCCCCGGCCAATTTTATAACCCGGACGGTATCGCCGTCGCCTTGAACGGTACCGTCTACGTAGTCGACAACGGCAACAGCCGCGTCCAATACTTCACGCCTACCGGCTCGTTCCTGGGTGCGTGGGGTAAATGGGGCGAGGGGCCCGGCGAATTCGACGACCCGCGCGGACTCGACGTCTCGAGGTCGGGGATAGTGTTCGTCGCCAATACGTACAATCACTGCGTCGATTACTTCAGCGCTACCGGCTCCTGGCTCGGCATATTCGGCGGGCCCGGCGAAGGTGTCGGCCTATTCACCCTCCTCCATGACGTGGCCGTTTCGCCCTCGGGTGTGCGCGCGTACGCCACCGATTACTACGGCTGCCGCGTCCAATACTTCGACGATACGGCCACGGCCGTAGTTCCGGCCTCGCTGGGCCGCGTGAAGGCGTTGTTTAAGTAGGAGGTTAAGAGGTGAAGAGGGTTTTAGTTGTTTTGACGGCGGCGGCGCTCGTGGCCGCCGCGGCCTGGGGCGCTTGGACGTACGAGGGCCAATGGGGCAGTCGCGGTTCGGGGAACGGCCAGTTTAACTCAACTCGCGGCGTTGCGGTCGGGCCCACGGGTAACGTTTACGTATCTGACCACGCAAACGATTGCGTGCAATACTTCACCGCGTCCGGTTCGTTCTTGGGGCGTTGGGGTTCGTTCGGCTCTGGTAACGGCCAATTCGAACAACCCACCGGCATGGCAGTTGCCGGTGGCGGCCGCGTGTACGTCGCGGACGAGGGTAATGACCGTATCCAGTACTTTACCGCCGCCGGCTCGTACTTGGGCCAGTGGGGCACGTTCGGTTCCGGCGACGGTCAACTTTTCCTCCCCGAAGATGTCGCCGTTGCGGGGAACGGGAACGTCTACGTAGCGGATTCCTTGAACCATCGTATACAATATTTCACGCCCGCCGGTTCGTTTCTCGGCAAATGGGGGTACTACGGCTCGGCGGCGGGGCAGTTCGTGATGCCTTGCGGCGTAGCCGTCGGCCCCAACGGCCGCGTGTACGTAGCGGATACGCTGAACTCTCGCGTGCAGTGCTTCACCGCCGCGGGTTCGTTACTCGGCGTTGTAGGCCGCGAGGGCCGCGGGGACGGCGAGTTCTTAGCGCCGTGGGGCATCGCCGCCGCGCCTAACGGCGACTTCTTCGTGACGGACATTGACTTACACCGCGTGCAATACTTCACCTCGAGCGGGTCCTTCCTCGGCAAATGGGGCTCGAGGGGGGCCGGGGAAGGTCAATTCGAACAGCCGGCGCACGTTGCCGTTTCGGGATCAGGCGCCCGGGCGTACGTCGGAGACTCGGGCAACTGCCGCGTCCAGTACTTCAACCGGAACGTGGCGCGCGTTACCCCCACCTCCCTCGGCCGGGTAAAGGCGATATTTAAGTAGGGGCGTACAGCTGTACGCCCCCATTCGGAAGGGGCGGGCGCGGCGTAACGCCGTTTGATGATTGGGACACTTTTTAATTGACTAATTCAACGAATTATTTTATATTGGCTTGTCAAGGTGGCTAAGATATGTCGGGGGAAACGGAATCGGGCGTAACGCCGGTACGTCGCGGCAAGAGCCGCGCGGAAGCGAACAGTGCCCAGGTAGGCCAAACGGCCGACCTGGCGTTGTTTTTCGGCGTATGCCTTTCGGCCGGCGGCAAGGCGCCGACGGCCTTCGCGCGAGATATCGCCTCACGGAGGTGACCAACGTGAAGTTATGGCTTATAGTAGTAGCTGCGTTGGCGGCGGCCGGCTTTGCGGACGCCGCGACCTACGTCGACGAAAAGTTTGAGCAAAGCGTTCCGCCGCCCCGGTGGACGTCGAGCAAGAGCGGCGCGGGGGCCGGCTGGGACGCGGAAGCCGGCGGGCCGTGGGGGAAGTTCGCCGTGGGGTGGGCGTCCAGCTCCGCGAGCGCCGAGCGGTGGGCCAAGATGGATACCTACTCCTTCGCCGTGCCCGCCAAAACCGAGCTGGCGTTTCGTTTCGACTACAAGTACGGCCACGGCGGCTTCGAGGCGGAGAACCGGGCGACCTTCTCGTTGCTCTACGCGACCCAGCCGGAAGAGGTTTTCGCCTCGCACCGGATACCGTTGACGTCCACGTGGCGGGTATTTAGGGGTACGGCGGTCGCGACGCACGAGGGCCTGGTGAAGGCCCGCTTCGAGGTGTGGGTCCAGAACCGGCACCCGCAGCACGTAGCCGTTTACGCCTGGGACTTGGACAACGTCGTCGTTGACGCCGGCGAACCCGCCGTCTCCCCAACCTCGCTGGGCCGCGTCCGGGCGGTATTTCGTTAAGGAGGGGCTTTAGCCCCTTGTCCTTGAAGGGCCGCCCGCCGGGGCGGCCTTTCCTTTTACGCGATTTGCTTCGCCGCCGGCGTTGTGTTATAATGTAAGCTAAGGCGCCGGAGGGGCGCAGGCGTGTAGGGATATGAAAAAAACGGCGACGATTGCGGCGGTTTTGACGCTCGCGGCCACATCGGCCGCGATTGCTTTGCCACACGGCCTTTCCGGCTTGACCTTCGGCCTGGGCGCCGGCGGCCTCGCCGACGGCTACGTCGGCGGCGAGCGCAACTTCATGCTCTCGCCGTACGTCTGCATCGGGCCGGAGTTCGCGCTGGGCTTCGGCGGCGGCCGCGCGTTCTACGGCGGCGCCGCGGCGAGGTTTTACGTTATCCCCAGCCTTCACGACGTCTTCCAGCCCCATCTGGCGTTCGGCCTGGGCGCCGCCCACGCCTTAGACGAGGACGATACAAAAATAAACGAGGCAAAGACCGGCGCGTATGTCAACTTCGCCGCCGGCTGCGACTTCGACATTCCCCGGGTGTCGCTGTCGCCGTACGTGGATGCGGGCGTCCTCTTCTTTGTCGGCGAAGAAGCGGATACCGGTTTCAAGGTCGAGGTGGGCGTGCGCTTCAGCACGGGGCGCGTTCGACGGCTCGAGAAAGAGAGACAGGCCCGCATCGCCGAGGCAAGGCGCCTCGAGGAAGAGAGGTTGGCCCTCATCGCCGAGGAGGAGGCCGTCGCGGAAAAACTCGCCGAAGTCGGGGAGGCCAACGGCCGGGGCGATTACCACGAAGCCATAAAAATAAGTAAAGAGGTGCTCGCCGCGTACCCGGGCCACGCCGAGGCGGACGAGCTGCTGCAGGAGTCGGAGCGCCTGCTCGCCGAGAGCCTTCGCGCGCCCGCGCCCAGGCCGAGGCCGGTGCCCAGGCCCGAGCCGGAGCCGGAGGTTGTAAAACGTACCATCCCGCCGGAGGCCGTCGAAGCCTACGGGCGGGGGAAGGCCGCTCTCTCCGGCGGCGACATCGGCGGCGCCATACGCATCCTCGGCGCCGTCGTGGGGGAGCATCCCACCTACGGCGCGGCCCGCGGTAAATTGGTCGACGCCTACCTCCTCCACGGCCTCGACCTATATTCCCGCGGCAAGCTTACGGCGGCGCTCAAGGCCTGGCGCCGGGCGCTGATCTACGACCCCGGGAACGCGAAGGTTAAGCGGTATATCAAGAGGGTCGAGGGCGAGTTGAAATGACCGGGGGAGCTCGCCGTTGACCTCAACCGCCCCCGCTAAACTGGAATTGTAGGGGCCGACCTTCAGGTCGGCGCATTTTTATTCGTAACTGTCGAGGTTTTTATGTTATATTTATTTCCAGAGGACAGTAGCTTGAGGAGGTAAAGGGAAATGAGGAAACTCGCGATAACTACGGCCGCGGCGCTCGGCGCGCTGGCGGCCGTTTGCGTTTGGGCCTCGCCCCCCCGATACGTCAAGGCCGGCGGATGGGGTTCCGAGGGGTCGGGCGACGGCCAGTTTTACATACCGTACGGCTTGGCGTTGGCGCCCAACGGTAACGTCTACGTCGCCGACACCCATAACCACCGCGTCCAATACTTCACCGCCGCCGGGTCCTTTCTCGGCAAATGGGGCTCGCGGGGCACGGGCAACGGCGAATTCGACAAGCCGGTCTGCATATACGTCGCCGCCGACGGCACGGCCTACGTCTCCGAGATAGGCAACCACCGCGTCCAATACTTCACCTCGACGGGTTCGTTCCTGGGAAAATGGGGCGCGTTGGGTTCGGGTGACGGCCAATTCAACGAGCCGTTCGGCGTACGGCGCGGGCCGAACGGGTACGTCTACGTAGCCGACAGCCTAAACCATCGCGTCCAATACTTCACCGCCGCCGGGTCCTTTCTCGGCAAGTGGGGCTCGTACGGTACCGGCGACGGCCAATTCAATACGCCCGACCAAATCGCCTTTAGCGGCGGCGGCACCGTCTACGTCACCGAGTACGAAAACGACCGCGTGCAATACTTCACCGCCGCGGGCTCCTTCCTCGGCAAGTGGGGCACCGGCTTTATGAGTGGCCCCACGGGCATCGACGTGGGAACGGACGGTACCGTGTTCGTCTGCCTGTTGGGGTACCGACGCATATATATCTACACCTCCTCCGGTTCTTACCTCAATTTTTTCTGCCGGTTCTCGGCCACCGGCGTCCGGGTGACGCCGGACGGAGGTCGCGTCTACGTGGCGGACTATGGTGGACATAGGGTCGTATATTTCGAATACGCTAACCCCGCCGTCGCGCCCACGTCGCTGGGACGGCTGCGGGCGTTGTTCCGGTAGGGGCGCAAGGCCTTGCGCCCTTGCTTATACCGCCTCGGCGACCGCGTCCCGGGGCGAGGAGGAAAGGGGTAGGGACATGCGAAAGATAATTCTATGCTTCGTCGGCGCCGCGGCGTGCGCGCCCCTCGGCGTTTGGGGCGTAGGGCCGGTGAAGCTCTGGGAGAGAGCAATAGGCGTAGCCGGTTCTTTGCGGCCGCTCGACGGGGCCGTCGTCGCCGACCTCGATAGCAACGGAAAGGACGACGTAGTGGTCGCCGCCGCCGACGGGAAATGTCACGTCTGGCGGCCCAACGGGACCGAATTCCCCGGCTTCCCGACCCAGGTCCACCGGTCCGGTTATTACTTCACGTCCTCGCCGGCCGTCGGCGATATAGATGGCGACGGCGACCTCGAAGTCGTAATCGGCGCCAGGGGTTGGTATGCCCGCGACCGCGGCGCTCTTTACGCCTGGCATCACGACGGCAAGGCCGTGAGCGGGTTTCCGAAAGATGAAATTCGCGTATCCGGCACGGTAGCGTTGGAGGACCTGGACGCCGACGGCGCGTGCGAGATAATAGCCGCCGAGAGAAACTACCCCGTCGGCAAGGTCCGCGTGTACGACGGCGCCGGCAAGCGGTTTCCCGGGTGGCCCAAAAATCTATACGGCTTGCCCTATAGCGGATTCGCGGTAGGCGACATAGACGGCGACCGCAAGCCGGAGATACTCCTCTCGAGTAAAACCCGGGCGGGTAGGCACGCCCTTTTCGCCTGGAACGCCGACGGTACGGCCGTGAGCGGCTTCCCGTACCTGTTCCACGACGCGAAAACGTACATGGCGGGCGCGGCGCCGACGCTGGCGGATTGGGACAACGACGGCGATTTGGAAATAGCTTTCGGGACCGGGCCGGCTTCCCCGTCGTGGGACCCGCGCCAGAGTTATTTTTACCTTCTGGGCGGAAACGGCAAGGTTTTGCCGGGGTGGCCTAAAAAAGTGAAACGCATATGGGCTTCGGCCTCGGCGGCCGATATCGATAACGACGGCTATCTGGAAATCGTAGCGCGCGAATATGACTCGCGCGGCCACGTCTACGTGTGGAATTACGACGGCACCACCATACCCGGCTTTCCGGTTTCCAGCGCAAGCGACGTAGGCAACGCCGCGGTGGCGGACGTCGACGGCGACGGGCGTTTCGAGATCGTAGGGAACGGAGATTGGGGCGATATTGTAGGTTTTAACCACGACGGCTCTCCCCTGGCCGGTTTCCCGGTGGTGACCAGGGGAGACGCGAGCGGCAATTCGGTGGTCGTATGGGATATTGACCGCGACGGCGCGCTTGAGATGGTAACCGTCTCCTCTAATTGGGGTGGCGGTTACGTCGAGGCTTTCCGCCTGGGCGGCGACCCCGACTCGCGGGTCTGGCCCATGCACAACCACGACCGCCGCCATACCTGCTGCTACGATACCGATTTGGGAATCGGCATCAAGCTGGACTACTTCGGCGCCCGTGCCGAGGGCGAGGCCGTCCTGCTCCGCTGGGCCACCGCCGGCGAGTGGAACCGCGCCGGCTTCAACCTCTACCGCGCCTCCGCGGGGGGCGACGACGCTAAGGCCAGGCTCAACGCTTCGCTCGTCACGGGCAAATCCCCTTATAACTTCCTCGACCGGGAAGTAGGCCGCGGCGTGGAATATAAGTTCTGGCTCGAGGCCGTCGACCTGAGCGGCGGCAAAGAGACCTACGGGCCGGTTTACTGTACCGCCGGCGGCGCCGGCAAAGCGTCCTTCGCGCTGGCGCAGAACGTCCCCAACCCGGCTCGAGCGGCCACGACGATCGCGTTCTCGGTCCCCGGGGCTTGCGACGCCATGCTCGCGCTCTACGACCTGGCCGGGCGGAAGGTCGCCTCCCGCGCCGTGTCGGCAGACGCGGGCGCGAATAAGCTCAAGCTTGACGTGTCTTACCTCGCGCCGGGCGTCTACACTTACCGGCTGGAGGCGGGCGGCGAGGCCGCGGCGAAGCGTATGGTGGTGGTACGGTAAGGTACCTCCGCTGGGCCGCGTGAGGGCGCTGTCCCGGTAGGAGGGTTAAGATGAAAACATTATGGCGTTTAGTTGCTGCGGCGTTGCTTTTCGTCCTCGCGACGGTGACGACGCCCCGCGGCGATCCCGGACGTTACGAATACAAGGGGCAGTGGGGTTCGGAGGGGAAGGGCGACGGCCAATTCCTGTCGCCCGTCGGCGTGGCCGTTTACCGTCACTACGTATACGTGGCCGACACCTTGAACCACCGGATCCAGTACTTCACCTCGCGCGGTTCCTTCCTCGGCAAGTGGGGGTCGGAGGGCGGCGGCCCCGGCCAGTTCCGCGAGCCGCACGGCGTCGCCGTGGCCTGGGACGGGACGACGTACGTCACCGATAAGTACAACCACCGCCTCCAAATTTTCACCTCCACCGGTTCGTTTCTGGGTCAGATCGGGTCGGAGGGGAAGGGCGACGGCCAGTTCCGGTACCCGACCGGCGTAGCCGTCCACCCCCTCTCCGGCGAGATCTACGTCGTCGATACTCTCAACCGCCGCGTCCAACGTTTCGGCCCGGACGGCGTTTTCCTGGGAAAATGGTCCGGCGAGGGCGAAGGTCGCCTCGGTTACCCGTTGGGCATCGCCCTCTCGCCGCGCGACGACCTGGTTTACGTAACCGAGGGTGGCGGCGCCGGGGGACGCCACCGCGTCCTGAGTTTTACCGCCGCCGGTTCTTTCGTTGCGTCGTGGGGTTCGGAGGGTTCGGCCCACGGCGAGTTTCGGTTCCCGGAGGGGGTAGCGGTTACGGGCGACGGGTACGGCGTACTGGTTGCCGACAAGGGCAACGGCCGGGTTCAAGAGTTCACTTCCGCGGGCGATTTCGTCGGCGCGTGGGGCCGGCGGGGAGCCGGGGACGGCGAGTTCAACCACCCCCGCGGCCTCGCGGCCTCCCGGTACGAGGGACTGCTTTACGTAGTCGATTCCGGCAACCACCGGGTCCAGTTTTTCGCCATCCCGGTGCCGCCTGTTTGCGGCGGGACGCCGCGCGACGGGTGCGGAGGCTGCGGCGGCGTGCTATACTGAGGGCGTGGCCTTCACGCGCGTTTATATTCGGGTCGCCGCCTCGCCGGGCCGTATCCGGGCGCTGTTCCGGTAACCGCTGTGGCGCCGGTTGTTACCGGAAAACGCGGAAAGTTTTTGTAAGGGCGCACGGCTGTGCGCCCCTAAGGCCGCTCGGACAGGGGGCAACCCGGCGGTTAAAACCGCCGGTTAACGGCCCCTTGTCCCCGCGATATACGTACGCGCCGGCCTTAAGGTCGGCCCGTTTTTATTTGTGGCCGTCGAGGTTTTTATATTATATTTATGCGCAGAGGGCGGTAGCTCGAGGAGGTAACAGGTAATTAGGAAACTCGCGATAATCACGGCCGCGGCGCTCGCGGCGGCCGCCGCCGCCACGGACTGGGTCTACGCGGGCAAGTGGGGATTGCCCGGAACGGGCAACGGTCGGTTCAACCAGCCCGACGGCGTCGCCGTGGCGCCGGGCGGCAACGTTTACGTAGCCGACGAGTGGAACCACCGGATCCAATATTTCACCCCGACCGGTTCCTTCAACGGGAAGTGGGGCTCGTCGGGTTCCGGCGACGGCCAGTTCCAATTCCCCGCCGGCATAGCCCTGGGCCCGAACGGCAACGTTTACGTAACGGACCGGATGAACGAACGGGTGCAGTATTTTACGCCGACCGGCTCGTTCCTCGGCAAGTGGGGCTCGTTGGGCCCCGGCAATGGCCAATTTTACCTCCCCGTCGGCGTGGCCGTCGCCTCGAGCGGTAACGTTTACGTCGCCGATTGGGGTAACGACCGCGTCCAATACTTCAACTCCGCCGGCTCCTACCTGGGCAAGTGGGGCGAGCACGGCACGGCCAACGGCCGGTTCGACGGCCCCGTCGGCGTAGCGGTGGCGGCCAACGGCAACGTCTACGTCGCCGACGGCGACAACAACCGCGTCCAGCGCTTCACGGCGACGGGCTCGTTCCTCGGCAAATGGGGTTCGCACGGCACGGCCAACGGCCGGTTCGACGACCCGTACGGCGTGGCCGTCTCGGCCGGTAACCACGTTTTCGTGACCGACAACAAAAACGACCGCGTCCAATACTTCACCGCTACGGGCTCCTTCCTGGGCAAGTGGGGTACGTACGGCACGGGCCGCGGCCAATTCGACGAACCGGAGGGCATCGCTTCCAACGCCGCGGGCGATAGAATTTACGTGGCCGATACCCATAACGACCGCATCCAGTACTTCCGCCCCTCCGACCCCGCGGTGGAGCCGGCCTCCCTCGGCCGCGTGAAGGCGCTGTTTAGATAACCTCCCTTTTGCTCATATACGTACGGGTCGACCCTAAGGTCGGCCCTTTTTTTAGTTGGCGCTGTCCGGTATTTCCTGTTATAGTTAATCTAAGAGGACAGTAGCTTGAGGAGGTAAAGGGAAATGAGGAAGCTGACGATAATGACGGCCGCGGCGCTGTATGCGTTGGCGGCCTTTTGCGCCTGGGGCGAGTGGGTGTTCGAGGGCCAGTGGGGTTCGTACGGTTCCGGGAAAGGGGAGTTCATACACATTTACGGGTTGGCGGTAGCCCCCAGCGGTAACGTATACGTGACCGACCACGGCAACCATCGCATTCAATATTTCACGCCTACGGGTTCGTTTTTAGGTATGTGGGGTAGCCTCGGTACGGCCGACGGCGAATTTACGATAACCATGCACATAGCCGTAGCCGACAACGGCGACGTTTACGTCGCCGACCGTTTCAATAACCGCGTTCAGTACTTCACGTCGGAGGGTTCTTTTTTAGGCAAATGGGGTTCGTTGGGCCCCGGTAACGGCCAATTTGTCCTCCCCGTCGGCGTGGCCGTCGCCTCGAGCGGTAACGTTTACGTCGCCGATTGGGGTAATGACCGCGTCCAATACTTCACCTCCGCCGGTTCGTACCTCGGTAAGTGGGGCAGCCCCGGCTCCGGCCCCGCCGAATTTAACCGTCTGTGGGGCTTGGCGGTGGCCCCCAGCGGCAACGTTTACGTCGTAGACATCGATAACGAACGCGTACAATACTTCACGGCTAACGGGTCTTTTATCGGTATGTGGGGGTCTCCCGGGCATGGCGCCGGGCAATTCTTAATGCCTCGTGGCGTTGCCGTTACGGCCCAAGGCGACGTTTACGTCGCCGATATGGGCCATAGTCGTATCCAATATTTCACGCCCACAGGTTCTTTCCTGGGTTTATTTTACGGGGAATTCGTTTTCCCTGAGGACGTGGCTTTCCCGACAAGTGGCAAGCGCGTTTACATAGCTGATTCTCACCACCGGGTACAATATTTCAAATGGGAAAACCCCGCCATCTCCCCCACGTCGCTGGGGAAGGTGAAGGCGCTGTTCCGGTAACCGCCGCGGCGCCGGTTGTTACCGACCGGCGCAAAAGGTATTTGAAATTGGAGGTTGAACCTTGCCCCAGGAGGACTTCTTCCCGGATATCGTTACGACGTTGCCGCAGGCCGACGTTCCGCTCGCCGGCGTACGCGCGTACCTGTTCCAGGGCGACGGCAAGCAGCTCGTCTTCATGACCTTCGCCGACGACGTCGACGTGCCCGAACACGACCACGCGGCGCAGTGGGGCGCGGTCCTGGACGGCGAGATCGAGCTGACCGTCGGCGGCGAGACGAATACTTTCCACAAAGGAGATACGTACTCCATCGCCGCCGGCGTCCCCCACAGCGCGCGCATCAAAGGCGGCTCGAGCCTCCAGGACCTCTTCGACCAGGAGGACCGCTACCGCGCTAAGTAGGGGCGTTATTCAAACAGGAGGTTGAACCTTGGTGCAAGAGGACTTCTTTCCGGAAATCATAACCAATCTGCCGCGGGCCGACGTCCCCGGCGAGCGCGTGCGTGCGTACCTCTTGCAGGGCGAGCGTAAGCAGGTGGTCTTCGTCGCGTTCGACGACGACGTCGACGCGCCCGAGGAGTCGCACGCGGCGCAGTGGGTCGTCGTCCTGGACGGCGAGGTCGAGCTGACGATGGCCGGCGAGAAGGCCGTTTACCGGAGAGGCGATACGTACTTCGTTCCCGCCGGCGCCCCGCATACCGCCCGCATTAAAGCGGGCTCCCGCCTGTTGGACATCTTCGACGAGGCGGACAGGTATCGGCGTCTGTAGGGGCGCAAAGCTTTGCGCCCCATGGGGGCTTATAATATGAACAAGCACGTTTGTTTGCTCGTTGCTTCACTGTGCTTCGTCGTCGTGGCGAGCGTAGGCCCTACGGCCGGGGAGGCCGCCGTCGCGTACGAATACGCGGGGGAGTGGAACCGCTGCGGCCTCGCGCCCGCCGAGGGCGAGGAGGCGCCGGTTTTCATGCGGCCCACTCGTATTGCGGTGGGGCCCGACGGGACGGTTTACGTAACTGAAGACTCCGCTCCGGGCGTGTACTATTTCACGCCGGAGGGCTCGTACCTGGGTACGTTACCGCCCCCGCCCGAAAGCGAGTCGGGGATGTTCGCGTCGCGCGGAGTTGCCGCCGGGTCGGACGGGACCGTTTACGTAACCGACGTTTACGATGTCCGTATCGTCGTTTACGACGCCGAGCGTTCTTACGTTACGGATTGGCCCGCCCGTTACGGCCGCGTCCGCGGTATCTGTTCGCCGATTCTCGAAGACGTGGCGGCCGGCGCGGACGGGAATATCTACGTCAGTTACAGGCGCCCGCCCCCGCTCAAGATGCCGCACTCGGTGAGTATCGATTGCTTCACTCCCGCCGGTTTCTTGGTCGCTCATTGGGTCGCGTCGGGATACGGCATAGGCGTAGGCCCGTACGGCGCGGTGTACGTCGCGGACTACGGCTATAACTTTATCGAGTATTACGGCTCGCGCGGCGACTACCTTGGCTTTTGGGGTGTGGGCGGTTCCGGCTCCGGCGAATTGCGACAACCCACGGACGTCGCCGTCGGCCCGGACGGGACCGTCTTCGTCGCCGACGACCGCAACTACCGCGTTCAATACTTCACCTCGAGCGGTTCGTACCTGGGCCAGTGGGGCGCGGCTGGCACGAAGGCCGGCCGGTTCGGTTGGATTTCGGCCCTGGCCGTCGGCCCCAACGGCTGGGTCTACGTCGTCGACCAGGGCAACGGCCGGATCCAGTACTTCAAGCCGGTGGTAAAGTGGGACGAACAATAATACTTACCTAACCACCCCCGCCCCCGTTTAACCGCATTTAGCCCCCTTTAGCACGTTGACTAATACCCCGCCGCTGCTAATAATATAGGCGAGCGCGGCCCCACGCGAGGCCGCGCCTTAGTCCCTACCGGCTCGCGGTGAACCCGCGCGGAAAAAGTGCAGCCGCGAGCACCCCCTCCGGGGGGAAACCATACGTTTCATCGTCCGAAGAAACCGAGGGTTTCATCGTCCGACCTCCCTCTGGACGGGTAAGGGTATTGGGGGGGAGGCCGCCGTACGTCCCCGCCTTAACGTGTGCCATCCAACAAAGAACCCACCGACGAGCGCCTGGCCGAGGTCCTCGCCTCCTCTCGCACCAGGGGCCTCCTCGCCAAAGGCCGGGCCCTCGGCGTCGGCGTTCGCACCCTCGTCCGCAAGCTCACCTCGGCCGTCTGGGCCGCCTCGCGGCGCCGCCTCGACGCCTACCTCCTCAGCCGCGCCGCCCGCATCTACGAGGTCCTGGCCGACCGCGCCGAGGAGGGCGACTACAAGGCGATCCAACTCTTCCTCAAGGAACTCGAGGCCGCCCATGAACGCGCTCGCCAACCCGGCGGCGGCGAAGGCGCCGTTGAAATAATCTCCGAAGTTGTGCCTCCCGAAAACTCGCATAAGAATAAGGGACGCAACGCTAAGGCGAAATCCTAAGCAATATGCCGTCTACCGCGCGTGCGTTCTCGATAAACACAGGCGCGTCGTCGTGCGCGCCGGCCGCAAGTTCGGCAAGACCTTCGCCGCCGTGCGCGTCGCCCGCGACTGGGCCTGCGACGCCCAACCCGGCGCGTACGTTCTCGTCGCCGCGCCCGAGTACGCTTACCTGCGCGACCAGCTCGTCCCCGAAATGATCCGCGCCATCCCGGCCGAAGCCCTCCGGGGCGGCGGCTGGGGCGACGCCTACAACAAGACGGAGCACGTATTGACGCTGGCCAACGACGCCAAAATAATCCTGCGCTCGATGGACAACCCGGACGCTGTCCGGCCGCTCTCCGTCGCCGGCCTGGTGGCCGAGGAGTTCAGCCTCTGGAGCCGCTACGCCTGGGAGGAGTGCGTCCGCCCTACCCTTATGGCCCGCGACGCGCCCGCCCTCTTCATCTTCACGCCCAAGGGCCTCAACCAGGCGCACGAGCTGTGGGCGCGAGCCGCCGCCGCGGAACCGGGCTACGTCGGCTTCCACTTCACCAGTTACGACGGCATCCTCCCCGCGGCCAGCATCGACGCCGAGGCCCGCAGCCTACCCGAGAACGTCTACCGCCAGGAAATTCTGGCCGAGTTCCTGGGCGACCTGGGCGGCGTCTTCCACGACATCCGCGAGTGCGTCGCCGGCGACCTGGAGGAGCCGCAGCCGGACGAGACCTACGTCGTCGGCTGCGACCTCGCCAAGACGACCGACTTCACCGTGATGTGCGTGCTCAAGCGCTCGAGCCGGGCGCTGGTCCACTTCGAGCGCTTCAACCAGCTCGACTGGGAGTTCCAGGTGGCGAAGGTCCGCAGCGCCTCGAGCCGCTACCACGACGCGACGGTGTGGCTCGACAGCACCGGCCTAGGCGACCCGGTCTACGACCGCTTGAAGTCGCTGGGCGTCCCGGCGCGCGGCTACAAGTTCACCGCCGAGACCAAGCGCCGCCTGGTGGAGAATCTGGCGCTGGCGCTGGCGGAGCGAACCGTTCGCTTCCCGGACGTGCCGGCGCTACTGAGCGAGCTCGAGATCTACGCCGCCGAGCAGCTCCCGGGAGGGGGCGTCCGCTACGGCGCGCCGGCCGGCTACCACGACGACGCCGTGACCGCGCTGGCGCTGGCCTGTTGGGGATTGGGGCGCGGGAGCTCGAGCGCCCTACCGACCGCCGACGGCGGCCGGGTATACCAAAGCAGAGGTTTAGACTATGGCGCAGAATAAAGACCGCAAAAAAACCCCGGCGGCGTATCAGGCGTCGCTGACCCGTTTTTATTACCAGTACGCCGCGCGGCTCATCGCCGAGCTGGGCGTCTACAACCCCTCGTCGATATCGTTCTCCTCGCTCAAGCGGATGCGCGAGTACCCGCAAATTCACTTCGGCCTGGCCGTCATCAAAATGGCGGTGCTGGCGGCGGAGAAGCGCGTGGTGTGCGACGACGCCGACGTGCGCCGCTTCGTCGAGTCGCAGTACCTGGAGCCGTGGAGCGACCGCTTCACTAAAATGTGCCTCAACGCCCTCGACTTCGGTTACGCGCCGCTCGAGCACGTCTGGACCTCGGTGGACTACCACGGCGCGCCCAGGTGGGTCTTCCGCGAGTTGCGCGACCCGCACCCCGAGAACTGCCGCTGGTTGGCCGACGAGCACGGCTCCTACAACGGATTCCAGCAGCTCGCCGGCGACATCATAAACGTCCCCGCCGACAAGTCGGCCTGGTACGCCCACGACGACGAGTTCGGCAACCTCTACGGCATCCCGGCCACCAAGTCCTGCTACCGCGCCTGGTACAACCACGAGATGCTGACGTTGTTCATGCTGCGCGAGGCCGAGCGCTTCGGCACCCCCTTCGTCAAGGTGAAGTATCCGCCCGACACCGGCGACGACGTAACCAACCGCGGCGCGGCGCAGACGCTGGGCCGCGACGTGCGCGACAACTCCTACGTCACGCTGCCCCAGGTCTTCGACGACGGCCGCAACCCGCTGTGGGACGTCGACGTTGTCCCGCCCGCCGGCGACGGCAGCCACTGGGTAGGGAAGCTCGACTACTTCAACGTCGAGATGTTCCGCGCGCTCCGCATCCCGGACCGCGTCGTGACGCAGGGCGAGGTGGGCGCGTACAAGCAGGCCGAGGTCCACTCCAAGTTCTTCACCAAGACCACCGACGGCATCGCCGGCGACGTCCTGCGCGCCGAGAACGAGCACAACGTCAAGAAGCTGGTCCAGTACAACTTCCAAAAACCGCCGACGTGCTACCTCGAGGCCGAGCCACTCTCCGACGACAAGCGCGAGTTCATACTCGAGCTGTGCCGCGGCATCCTCTCGGCCAACGCCGACCGCCGCACCATCGAAGCCTGCCGCGACAAGGTGGCGCAGATGGGCCTCAAGATGCCGGAAGAGACGCCGGCCTCGCCCCCCCCGACCGCCGGCCCCGCCGCCGCCGAGGAAGAGCCCATGCCCAAGGGCGAGGGGGATGTGGCGGAAACCGTCGGGGCGCAACCAGGAAGGTGAAAGGCGATGTCATGGACGACTCCCGTTAACGTGAGCGACGTTCGGACGGAGTACCCGCTGCTGACGAGCGACCTGTGCGCGGACGCGCGCGTTACCGCCAACCGCGACCGCGCGGAGGCGGAGATAGAGGCGGTCCTGCGCGACCGCTACGCGCTGACCGACCCGGGCGCCGACAAGTACGTGTGGCGCATCTGCCTGGCGCTGACGCTCTACCACTGCATCAACTCCGCCTACGGCGAACAGGGCTGGACCGGCGAGGGGCGGACGGCGGCCTCGACGTACTGGCACGAGTGGGAAGTGTTCAAAGGCGACGTCCTTCGCGGTCAGCTTAAACTCTCTTTAACTGTGTCGAGGAACATCCCTACGCCGACGGTGGGGAACTTCGATCTGGGAAAGAGCGCCTTCAGCAGTTTCGGCTTGAATAAACATCCGGGTCCGGGATTCCCGTTCGGCGAAGACGACGACTAAGGGGGAAAATGGCTACCGATCCTATGGGACCTTTGGCCCGATATTCCTTGGTTCGGGGGTTGAACTCGTGCCGCTTCCGAACGTTGGCGTCGTACGCGTATTCCGACGACTCGGAAGAACGGACTGCGATAAGGGATTTGATTGCGAGTTTTAAAAAGCACCAACCGGGCGTAAGTTCGTGGGAGGATTTACAGGCCGTCGTCGACGACATCGAGAAGAATATCCTAGTTCCCATTCCGACCACCGTCGCTACGACAGACCACGCCGACCGATGTATGTTGGCGCGTCCGGAGTTAATCGAGAAGCTGCGCGAGTGGCGCGACGCAGCGTGGGAGGAGCACAAGAAGTTATTCCCTCGCCCCAAAGGCCAACGCGCCGAAAGGAAGCCGGTTATCTACCTAACGTCGGGTTATCGTCGCTTGGGTAAGACAATACTTAACGGTTACCCCGAAGACGACCCTTACGGCGTCCGGGACGCCGGGGACGCGTTCGGCCATTGGAACGGTTGCGCCGTTGACGTTGTTACTAGGCCGGAAGCTAAAACTTTTTTCGCTAACCAATTCGACCCGCCGATGGACCCAGCTGTCTTAAAAAGTATAGGTCTCAACGACGTGGAGGGATTTTCCGACTTGCCGGGCGACCCGCCCCATTGGTACGTTAATGTCCGGTATACTTGTCCTTGGCCTTTCGGGCCCGCCCGCCCTTAAGCGTTTAAATATTCTAATCCATTTACCACGATTACGTAAGGGCTTTACGTTTCCGCTTTCAATAGCTATAATAAGACAATAAGATATTTAACGACGTCCACGGGATGTAGAATATGCGGGTTCGATTTTTAATGGTATTTATCCTTTTGTCGCTCGCATTCGGTAGGCCTTTTATCGGTAACGAATACGAATATGCGGGCGAGTGGCGTACCTTGGACGGGGCAATGAATTTTTCACTTCCCGGCCGTGTTGCCGTCGGCGTTGAAGGAAACGTATACGTAATTGATTTAAGCATGCAACGTCTCGCCAAATATACGCCTTCCGGGTCGGTAATAAGTACGTGGGGTAATTTCGCCGAGGGCGAGGGGGAGTTTGATTTCCCGGAAGCGGTGGAGGTAGCCCCCAACGGCGATATTTACATTCTCCAAACCGAGCTCGGGAAGGTCCAGCGGTTTACGCGGGATGGCGATTTCGTATACGAGTGGGGGTCCTTTGTAACCGTCGGAGGTCCTTTTTCTTTTCCTAGCGCTTTGGGTGTGGCCGCTAACGGCGACGTTTACGTAGCCGACCGCCTGGAAAACCGTATTAAACATTTCAATTCCACCGGTTCGGTTTTAGGGGAATGGGGTTCGAAGGGTGGCGGTGAGGGTTGTTTTAGGGACCCCGGAGATATCGCGGCTGGTTCGGGCGGCGAAATCTTCGTTACCGACTCGGAAAACCATCGCGTGCAATATTTTAATCGTTCGGGTTCTTTTTTGGGTATGTGGGGTTCTCACGGGGTTGGTGTCGGGCAATTCGATTTCCCTACTGGTATTACGGTAGGCCCCGACGGTAACGTATACGTTGCTGATGAGCTTAATCATCGCATTCAATATTTTACGCCCAATGGTTCTTTTTTAGGTACGTGGGGGGTAGAGGGTTATAACGCCGGCGAGTTCTACGCACCATGTAGTTTGGCGTTTTCCGCTAGCGGGTTGTTATACGTCGTTGATAAAGGTAACGGCCGCGTCCAATATTTCCGCCGCGTCGCGCCGGAAGATAAGTAATAACGTTCCCTCGTAGCAAGTTTCACGTCTCGCTTAATCCCTATTAAACGATTACAGCGTTTACCACCGGCGCCTCGAGCGGCCGGTATGCTCCTTGACAACTGTTAGACCCGGTGTTAATTTCACGGCGAAGACGCAATCGAATCCTCGTGTAGAACTACGTCGTTTAACGCGCTGAACGGGAGGCGTCGGAGATGGGCCGTAAGCTATTGGCGTTTTACGCCGCGGGTTTATTTCTTTTAAGTACGGTCGCCTTCTCTGCCGCCGAAGAAGACCCCTGGCGATGTCTCTACGGCGAGTGGCTTAAGAACGCCGGCGACGAGTACCTCTTCACCCTCTACCTCGTCGACGTACGAACCGGCGAGGGAGAGGAGCTCGCCTCCTTCCACGATTTACACGTATGGAGCGCCGTCGCGGACGAGCCGTGGGAGACGGTCCTGGTCGCCGGCTTCGACCTGAAGGCCGACGGGCGTTTCGTCTGTTACCGCCTCGCCGCCCCCGGCGCCTCGAGCGAGTCCGGGGAGGCCGAGGTTATCCTGGAATTAGAGGGGCCCCGTCAGCCGTACGGGGACGTAATTTTCGACGCCGGCGAGGGGGCGTTCTACGTCGGCGCGGAAGCGGTCGCGACCGGGGCCGACGGCGAGAAGTACCGCGAGACGGTCCTATATCGGTACGAGCCGACCGCGGGGCCTCCGCTTGAGCTCGCCCGCTTGGGACGATCCGTCTTCCTGGACGGCGAGGCCGACGACGACAGGATTTGCGTTTTGTATGACGATAAAACCTCTTACGGCCGACGGCGGCTTTACGGCTACGTCGACAAGAAGACGTTCGACGTCGTTCCCCTCGGAATATTCCCGGACCATTTCGGCCGCGAGCCGACGCGGTACGTTCCGTACGGCGGCCCGGAGGGAGTAGGCCAACTCCTACCCGCGGCGCCGACGGCGATCGCCGGCCCGAGAGCGTACGCCGACGATACCGCAAAGGCCGAGGAGGCCGACGAACGTACGATCTACCTCCGCTACGCCGGCGCGCCAGGCGGTTACCGCGAGGTGAAGGTCAACGGAACGCCGGGGCCTGTATGTTACTCGCTCTCCCGCGATGCTTTTGTATATATTTTAACTCCCCCGAGGGACGAGGACACCGCGCATATCGCGGTAACGTATCCCGACGGGACCTCCGCGGAACCGGTTCCCGTCTCCATCCCGGAAGCGGAGGCTGCCGAAGCCCCGCCGCCGTACGACTACGGCTTGCTTTACGTCGAGTAGCGGCCCGGCCGTAATTAATTAAGTTTCCCCACAGCAAGTTTCCCATCGCGCTTAATCCCCATTAAACGATCGCAGCGTTTACCACCGGCGCCTTGAGCGGCTCGAGGCCGGCGAAGGAAGGTGTATGGTAATGGCCTGGACAACTCCCGTGAACGTGAGCGACGTGCGGACCGAGTACCCGCTGCTGACGAGCGAGCTGTGCGCGGACGCTAGGGTAACCGCCAACCGCGACCGGGCGGAGGCGGAGATAGAGGCGGTCCTGCGCGACCGCTACGACCTTTCCGACCCCGGCGCCGACAAGTACGTGTGGCGCGTGTGCCTGGCGCTTACGCTCTACCACTGCATCAACTCCGCCTACGGCGAGCAGGGTTGGACCGGCGAGGGGCGGACGGCGGCCTCGACGTACTGGCACGAGTGGGAAGTGTTCAAAGGCGACGTCCTTCGCGGCCAGCTTAAACTCTCTTTAACTGTGTCGAGGAACATCCCTACGCCTACGGTGGGGAACTTCGACCTGGGAAAAAGCGTCTTCAGCAGTTTCGGCCTGGATAAACACGCCGGGCCGGGTTTTCCGTTTAGCGAAGACGACGACTAAGGGGAAAAATGGCTGCCGACCCGATGGGACCATTGGCCCGGCACTCCACGGTTCGGGGGTTGAATTCTTGCCGCTTCCGAACGCTGGCGTCGTACGCGTATTCCAACGACTGGGAAGAACGGGCCGCGATTAGGGATTTAATAACGAGCTTTAAAAGGCACCAACCGGGCGTAAGTTCGTGGGAGGATTTACAGGCTGTCGTCGACGATATAGAGAAAAATGTCCTGGAGCCTATCCCCAATAAGGTCGCGACGACGGCGCACGGCGATCGGTGTATGTTGGCGCGTCCGGAGTTAATCGAGAAGCTGCGCGAGTGGCGCGACGCGGCGTGGGAGGAGCATAAGAAATTATTCCCTCGCCCCTGGGGCATACCCGCCGGAATGAAGCCGGTTATATACTTAACGTCGGGTTATCGGCGCTTGGGTACGCCGGTAATTAATGGTTTACCCGAGAGTGACCCGTACGGCATTCGGGACGCAAGCGACGCGTTCGGCCATTGGAACGGTTGCGCCGTTGACGTCGTTACGAGGCCTGATGCTAAGACTTTTTTCGCCAACCGATTCGACCCGCCGATGGACCCAGCCGTCTTGCACAGTATAGGTGACAACGACGTGGGCGGTTTCTACCACCTAACGGGGGACCCGCCCCATTGGTACGTTACGGTGCGGTATACTTGTCCTTGGCCTTTCGGACCCGTCCGGCCTTAAGCGTTTAAATATTTTAATATATTTACCACGATGACGTAGGGACTTTACGTTTCCGCTTTTTATAGCTATAATAAGTAATATAAGATGTTTTACGATATCCACGGGATATAGAATATGCGCGTTCGATTTCTAATGGTATTCGTCTTTTTGTCGCTTACCTGCGGTAAGCCATCTATCGCTAATGAATACCGATATGCGGGGGAGTGGCGTACCTTAGACGGGACAATGAATCTTTCGCTTCCCGGGCGCGTCGCCGTCGGCGCTGATGGAAACGTATACGTAATTGATTTAAGGATGCAACGTCTCGCCAAATATACGCCTTCCGGGTCGGTAATAAGTACGTGGGGTAATTACGCTCCGGGCGAGGGGGAGTTTGATTTTCCGGAAGCGGTGGAGGTAGCCCCCAACGGCGATATTTACATTCTCCAAACCGAACTCGGGAAGGTACAACGGTTTACGCGGGACGGCGATTTCGTATACGAGTGGGGTTCCTTCGTAACCGTCGGCGGTTCTTTTTCTTTTCCGAGTGCCCTAGGTGTGGATACTAACGGCGACGTTTATGTAGCCGACCGCCTCGAAAACCGTATAAAACATTTCACTTCCACCGGTTCATTTTTAAGGGAATGGGGTTCCAGCGGTACGGGAGAGGGGTGTTTTAGGAACCCCGGAGATATCGCGGCTGGTTCGGGCGGTAAAATCTTCGTTACCGACTCAGAAAACCATCGGGTGCAGTATTTTAACCGTTCCGGTTCTTTTTTAGGTATGTGGGGTTCTCACGGCGTTGGCGACGGGCAATTCGATTTCCCTACCGGTATTACGGTGGGCCCTGATGGCAACGTGTACGTTGCGGATGAGTTTAATCATCGCATTCAATATTTCACGTCGACAGGTTCTTTTTTAGGCAAGTTGGGGGTAGAGGGTTTCAACGCCGGCGAATTCTATGCACCGTGTAGTTTGGCTTTTTCCGCGGGGGGTTTGTTATACGTCGTTGATAAAGGCAACGGCCGCATTCAATACTTCCGCCCCGCCGCCGCGGACGATAAGTAGTACCGTTCTTAACCTATGTATAAACTCCTCATAAACTTTTTAAGCTGCGTCCTTCTCTTAACTCCCGGGTTGACGGCGGCCGGAAATGATTACGTGTACGCGGGGTCTTGGGGGGTTAGCGCGGCCTTCAACGGCTGTTTTAACATTCCTTATGACGTCGCCGTCGGCCCTGAAGGCATCGTTTACGTTGCCGATACGGGGAACGCCCGGGTACAATATTTTTCGCCCGAGGGTATATTCCTCGGCGCGTTCGGTTCCGGAGGTAACGGCGACGGCGAATTCCGATATCCTACGACCGTAGCCGTAGCCGATAACGGGAATATATACGTCGCCGATATATACCGGGACGACGTGCAGTTTTTTTCGAAGGAAAAGGAGTTTGTCGGTAAATGGGGCGGTCCTGGTAAGGGCCCGGGCGAGTTCCATGGACCGGCGGGTATAGCGTTCGGACCCTTAGGGACGGTTTTCGTAGTAGACTACAATAACAGCCGGATTCAATACTTCAAGCCCGGGGGGGAATATATAGGGGAGTGGCGTTGTAAAGAATTCCGCTACACTGATTTCGTGAGTATCGCTATAACGGCCGAGGGTATAATATATTTATTAAACAACACTTCCGGGAAAGTTATGTATTTCGACGCCGAGTGGGAATTCCTCGGTTCTTGGGGTAAAATGGGTTCCGGTTTAGGCGAGTTTTTATACCCGGGCGACATCGCCGTCGGCCCGAACGGCGACGTATTTGTCGCGGATAATTATAACCACCGTGTACAACACTTCACAGCCGAGGGGTCTTTCGTAAGCGCCTGGGGTAACGACGGTCTCGGCCCGGGCGAGTTCCATTACCCTGCAGGTATCGCCGTCGCCGCGGACGGCACCGTCTACGTAGCCGACACCGGCAACGGCCGCATCCAATATTTCCGTCCCGCCGCCCCCGACGATAAGTAACAACCTTTCCTCGCGGCAAGTTTCCCATCTCCCTTAATCTCCATTAATCAATCGCAGCGTTTACCACCGGCGCCTCGAGCGGCCGGCAAGCTTTCCATAATTTAAGATTGGAGGGGTTCAATATGCCCGACGAGAAGAAGCTCAAACCGCCCGAGGCCGGCCCGGACGCCCCCGCGGAGCTCAACGAGCTCTTGCGCGAGTCCTACTTCGCCTGCCTGGCCGACAAGGGCAAGACCGACGAGGCCGCCCAGAAGGAGTGCGCCGACGTCGCCTGGGAGAAGGCCAAAGAAAAATACGAGGAGGCCGAAGGCGAGTGGACGCTCAAGGCCGAGGCGCGCTTCCGCAAGGAGATAATCCGCGTGGGCCGCTACGTCCTCCCCGACGACCCGGGCAAGACGGTCGACGTCACGCTCGAGCGCCTGCGGGACTGGGTGAACGATACCCGGGCCGCCGGCGTCAAGACCTGGGTCCCGTACCACCACTCCTACCATCCCGCCGACAACGCCGGCTGGGTGGAGGCCTTCGAGATCGCCGACGGCAAGCTCTACGGCGTCTTCAACATTACCGACGAGGACACCGCCGCCCGCATCGTGGACGGCACCATCCAGGACGTCTCCGTCGGCGTGGGGCCGGTGCTCACGGCCTGCGGCCGCCGCTACGACGAGGTCATCCGCCACGTCGCCCTGACCCTCGACCCCCACGTCCGCGAACAGGACGGCTTCCAGGCGCTGATGGAAGCGCGCCGCGACGGCGGCTTCTACTTCCGCGCCGGCGACGCCGTCGACGACGAGAAGGAGCCGAAGGCCGAAGGGCCCGAGGAAAAGTGGGACGCCGAGTACGTCGACGCCCTGCCCGACGAGTCGTTCGCCTACGTAGAGCCCGGCGGCGAGGCCGACGAGGAGGGTAAGACCGTCCCGCGCGAGCTGCGCCACTTCCCGGTCCGCGACGCGGAAGGCAACGTCTCGCTCTCGCACGTGGAGGAGGCGTTGGCGGCGCTCGACGCCGAGACTATGTCCACCGGCGAGCCGATTCCCGAGGAAGACCGCGAGCGCGTCCGCGAGGAGCTGGAGGCGCTGCTGGAGGAGGCCAAGGCGGAAGGGGAGAAACCCGCGGAGGAAGACAAGGCCGCGGTCGAGGCCGAAGGCGCTAAGTCGCGGCGGCTGGCGAAGTTCCTCGGCAAGCTCGGCTTCCGCGGCGAGGGCGCTCCGTCGAAAGACGTCGCCCGGATGGAGACGCGGCTCGACGGCCTGAGCGCCCGCTTCGAGGCGCTCCGGGGTCGGCACGAGCGGCTGGCGACCGACTTCGAGGCCGTCAAGGCCGAGCGCGACAATCTCCGGCTGGAGAAGCTCGAGCGCGCCGCCCACGACCGCATGGCCTTCGAGGCCGAGGCGGAACGCTTCGCCGAGGCGCTGGTCCGCGCGGGCCGTGCCAAGCCGGCGCATCAAAGCAAGTGGCTCGAGCTCTATCTGAAGGACAAGGAGCTCGCGATGGAGGCCGCGGCGGCTCTGGAGGTCCGCTTCGACGCCGCGCCCACCGGAGGCGAGCCCCAGGAGCACGGCCGGCCCGCGGAGCCGTCGCCTTTGGCGCGCGAGAACCCCGAAGTGGTGGAAGTGCTTAAGGCGATGGGCTACGACGAAGCCGCCATCGAGCGCCGCCTCGGCGAGCTCTACGGCCAATTATAACGGCGGGTTTCATACCCGCCGCCCTATACCGAACCCAAAGGGGGGTGAAGTAAATGGCGTTTGGAAACATCACCGCGGAGCACGAGTGTAACCCGCGCCGCATTCCCAACGACGACTCGGCCTACACCCATTACATCGTCAAGAGCGGCGTCACGGTCTACAAGGGCTCGCTCGTGGTCTTCGAGTACGACACGACCGCGCTAACCGGCTACGTGACGTACGCCGCCAACCTGGCGAGCGAGACCTTCGCCGGCGTCGCGGCTCAGACCGTAACCGGCGACGGCACCGCCAAGATAAAGGTGTGGCGCAAGGGCCTGTTCGAGTTCGTCAAGGGCACGCCCGCCGTCACCGACGTCGGCACCGAGTTCTACTGCGACGGCGGGGCCTCCGGTACGCCGGCCACGGCGCAGTCCGGCACGACCACCGGCTGCAAGGTCGGCTGCTGCGTCGACTACCTGACCTCGACGGCCGTGCTCGCCGTCGACAACTATTGTCCGTAAACGCAGGGGGCCCAAGCCCCTTGTCCGAATCCCAATTCAAGGGGGGTGAACTTTAATGGCAGGACCTAACCTTTCGCCGAGCGACTTCGCCCGGGTCCTGGAGGTGGCGTGCAAGGAGGAGTTCTTCCGCATCTACGAGGACTCGTACTACCAGGACGCCTCCTGGAAGGACGCCGTTATGGTGACGTCGAGCGACGGCGAAACAGAGTACTACGGCTTCGGCGGCCGCTTGCCGGTCCCGGGGCGCATCGACGAGGACGCCCGCATCCACTACGGCCTAGACGACGAGAGCTACTCCTTAACCAACTACACCTACGGCCTGGCCATCGACATCCACCGCAAGATGGTGGAGGACGACCGGCACAACTACATCCGCCAGAAGTTCCAGAGCGCCGCCATAGGCCACCAGATCAAGCTCCAGGATAACTGGGCCTCGCTCGTCACCGGCGGCACCGCCGCCACGTGCCACGACGGCCAGTACTTCTTCGACACCGACCACGCCGGCAGCTCCAACCAGTCCAACGACGACCAGAACAAGGCCGTGGGGACCGCCGATCTGGCGACGTCACTCTCAAACGCCATCGACGTCCTCAAGGTAATGCGCGCCTTCACGGACCCCAAGGGCAGCCCGCTTGACGTCCGGCCGACCCACATCGTGACCGGCGCCGGCGACACCGGCGTCGCGTGGGAGATGCTCATCAACACGCCGGGCGCCGCGGGCACCGCCAACGCCGGCTACAACCCGTTCTACGAGAAGCTGGCGCTCATCCAGACGCCCTACATCTCCAGCGCCACCGCCTGGTACTTCCTCGACCTAGGCAAGCCCGTAAGGCCGTTCATATTCCAGAAGCGCATCGACCTCGAGGTCAACGTCTTCGAGCCCGACCAGCATACCGACAACTACGTCACCAAGACGTACGAGCGGTACCGCTTCGGCTACGGCCCGTGGTACCTTGCGATAATCGGCGACGTCTAAAAAAGAGCCCGGGGAGGCTTGGCCAACCCGGGCTCCCAACTCCTTTTCGTTGAATATTACCGACGTGAGGTAATCGCTATGGCTATGTGCGAAGGACGACTGACGGACGAATATCTGAGGACGCTGGAGGGCGACGGCCCGGCGCTCATGAGGACGCGAGGCCGCGTCTTCGGCGACGTACGGTTCTTCGCCGGCAAGTGGACCGCGTTCGACGAGGCCGCCGCGGACATGGCGCGCCTCGAGCGCGGCGTCGAGCTGGGCCACCTGGAGGTACGGAAGGCCCCGGCCAAAAAGGCGCCCACGGCGACGGCGAAGAAGAGTTCAAACGATAAGAAAGCGACATCCGGCAAAGGCCGCGGCCGCGGCTCGAGCAAGAGAAGGGGGAAAGAATAATGGCCTGGACGACTCCCGTGAACGTAAGCGACGTCCGGACGGAGTATCCGCTGCTTACGAGCGACCTGTGCGCGGACGCGCGAGTTACCGCCAACCGCGACCGGGCGGAGGCGGAGATAGAGGCGGTCCTGCGCGACCGCTACGACCTGACGGACCCCGGCGCCGACAAGTACGTGTGGCGCATCTGCCTGGCGCTGACGCTCTACCACTGCATCAACTCGGCGTACGGCGAGCAGGGGTGGACCGGGGAGGGGCGGACGGCGGCTTCGACGTACTGGCACGAGTGGGAAGTATTTAAAGCGGACGTTCTTCGAGGCAAGGTAAAGCTTTCTTTAAAAGTATCGAGGAACATCCCTACGCCGACGGTGGGGAATTTCGACCTGGGAAAGAGCGCCTTTAGTAGTTTCGGCCTTAATAAACATCCCGGGCCGGGATTCCCATTCAACGACGACGATTAATTAACGGTAACAGCCGCCCGGTTATACGTGAAAGGCCGCGGCTGCCTCTAGCGGCCGAATAATACTACGATTGTAAATGGGCGATCGCACGGAATTCGCGTGTATAGTCACAGCCCTTGGTAGTCGCCAAGCCGGCGACGTAGAGGGGGATAAGGAAACTTATCTCGACCTGGCCGAGGCGAATGATGTCATATTGGATTTTGCCTATTTCGTTCCGACCGAACCCGACGACATCGGTAGTACGATCCAAAATACTTTCGTGTGGCGGACTTATCAAGGTGTTAGCGGTTGGCGACGGTTCGACCATATTATAATTTACCATCATGGCGTTTACCCGGGACCCGGTTTATTGCGGCATTGGCCCCCGCAACTAGAATTAATAAGTCCTGACGAGATATTCCGAAATACCGCGCCTTATATCGCGGGTGATGGAACGTTGTATATATGCGCGTGTTACCAAAAAATAGACAAGTGGCGGGAATGGGCGATATCCTGCGGGTTCACACGGAAGTTGAGAGTATGGCCGGGTACGGGTCGAGGTTTCAAATACCCGGAACTTAGGGGTAAGTTTATAGTTGAGGAAGAACCGCCTAACTTATTACAATGGTTTGGTAGTTTATTCGGGAAATGACGCGCCTATTTTCAATAACGTTATTAGCGGTTGCTTTGTCCGTAACGTGCAGCCCCAAACCCGCGGCCCCCCAGAGGTACGTTTACGCCGGCGGTTGGGGCGAAAAGGGCTCGGGCGACGGGCAATTCCTCGAGTTGGTCGGTATTGCCGTCGGACCGCAAGGTAGTGTTTACGCGATTGACGAGGCGGCACGAACGGTACAGGTTTTTTCGGGTTCAGGTTCTTTCATAACTAAATGGCAACTCGATCCTCAGGTTCCCGAAGAAGGGGGAAATCCCCCGGGGTTAGAACCGGTATGTTTAGCGGCGGGTATCGACGGTTCGGTTTTCGTTGCCGACGCGCGTACCCGCAACGTGAAAAGGTTTACCGCCGCCGGCTCGTTCATAAACGAGTGGCCTTACCGAGACGCCAACCCTAGGGAAAGGCTGTACGTTTACGGTATGCCGCCCTCTCTTACCGTAACCGCTGGTGGCCGGGTTTTAGTGGGTGATGGCGCGTCGCCGTTCGTAACATGTTATGATGAAGCCGGGTCGATAATCTTCAAGTCTCGTCCGGCCGTCGTGGGAGAAAAAAGCGGCCGTTTCTACCCGGCTGCCTTGGCGTCCACCTCCGAAGGCGGATTTTTAGTCGCGGATACGTACGAATGCGTAGTTAAGCGGTTTACTTCCGACGGTTCGTGTGTCGCATCTTTCGGACGGCACGGGTCGGGGGAGGGTAAATTCGAATTCCCGAGCGGCGTCGCCGTAGGTTCCAACGGTACCATCTTCATCGCAGACGTCGGCAACGAACGGGTACAATACTTCTCCCGCGAGGGTTCTTTCCTGGGTCAATTCGGTTCGTACGGTAAAGGCGAAGGCGAATTCTCCGGCCCCATTACCGTAGCCGTCGCCGCATACGGCACCGTCTACGTTGCCGACGCCGGCAACCACCGCGTCCAATACTTCCGCCCCGTCGCCGCGGACGATAAGTAACAACCTTTCCTCACCGTAAGTTTCCCATCTCGCGCATTTCCCATTAAACGATTGCAGCGTTTACCACCGGCGCCTCGATTGGCTCGAGGCCGGCCTGGGGACGCGCTAATAGGATGGTGAATTAAAGATGGCCTGGACGACTCCGGCGAACGTAAGCGACGTGCGGACGGAGTATCCGCTGCTTACGAGCGACCTGTGCGCGGACGCGCGCGTAACCGCCAACCGCGACCGGGCGGAGGCCGAGATAGAGGCGGTCCTGCGCGACCGCTACGACCTTTCCGACCCCGGCGTTGACGCCGACATCCAGACCGCCTACCGGGCGCGAGCCGGCGAGGCCCGCCTCTCCCAGCTCGAGGGCTAGTTTCCACCCGTTCACATTCCCATTCCAACTTAATAACAGAACGCCGCGTCGCAGCCGCGGAGGTTTGACGCTATGGCCGTAACGATAGGAGAGAGCCCGGGCGAGCGCGTGAAGCGCTACCTCGTCCAGCTGTTGAAGGACGAGTACGGCTCGAGCTACGTCTACGAGAAGGCCGCGCCCATAGGCCGGTTCACGCAGCCCACGTTCGAGGTCGAGATGGGCGCCGACACGTACGACCGGCTGGGGTGGGCCGTGTGCCACGCCTCGGTGCGCGCCGCCATCCAGCACGGCTCGAAGGAGGACGCCCACGAGAACGCCGGCGACCTGGCGAGCCACCTGGTGGAGACGGTGCGGGAGGGCGTCCGGCGCGGCCTGCCGGTCATCTCCGGCGACGGGCCGCCCTGGTACGACGTCGCCGCCAGCGCCACCAAGGTGGTGCAGAAGCCCGAGAACGTAACGGTCGAGGTGCGGTTCGACTTCTCGACCGGCCTCGTCCCGGGCGGCGTATAAAACGCAACACTTCGTTAAAAAAATTCCTTTTCACATAACCCACAACCAGGGGGGATAGATTATGGCACTCGCACTGGGTGCGCTGGTGGGCCAGGGGATGGTGTTCGACACCACGAACAAGTACCCGTTCCTGGGCTACGCCGAGATAAACTTCAACGTCGACACCAAGGAGATCGAGATCCCGAAGGGGAACTGGAACAACCAGAACGCGTACCACGCGCTGATAGGCGGGTTCGGCGGGACCATCGGCTGGCACTACTCCGACGCCAACCTGGTCGCGGCGCTGATCGGCGGCTCGACCACCGCCTCGCAGGGCATATCGGTGGCCAAGGAGGAGGCGGGGACGGTCCCGTCCGGCTCGCCGTACGACGTGACGCTGACCAACTCCGCCAACTGCGGCGACGACTCCATAGGCCACGGCTCCGTGTATACCGGCTCGGGCGCGGCCAAGTCGTACTTCCAGGTCGTCTCCGGCGCGCCGTCGGGGTCGGGCGAGGTCCAGGTCGCGAGCGGCGTGCTGACGTTCCACTCCGCGGACGCCGACAAGGCGGTCAAGACGACGTACCTGTATACCAACACCTCCGGCGTCAAGGTCACGATAGGACCTACGGATACGCCGTCAAGTTGGGCGGGGTATCTCGTCATCGAGCGGTTCCTGGAGACCAATACGCTGGGCCGCATGACGATCCACGCCAAGGATATCGTGTGGACCGGCGCGCTGAAGCTGGGCGCTACGCGCGCGGGCCACGACGCCTTAACGCGCGAGTTCCGCGTCAACAACGACGCCTCCGGCGACCTGGTCATCTACTTCGACTGATGAGCGAGGAGCTGAAGGAGGAGCTGAAGCGGCTGGGCGCCGACGTAAGGCCGTCGTCGGAGCTTCCGGCCGAGGCGCAAGAGATGATAACGCGCTACGCGCCGGGGATGCCCGGCTCGGGCCGGGTGGGCGTGGAGCTCAAGCGCCTCGCCGACGAGCAGGTCTACGTCTACGAGGACGAGCGGCTGCGCGTCACGATACCGGTGCCGTCGCTGGAGGTGTTCGAGGCCGTGGTGCGGGAGCTGGAGCGGCTGGGGCCGGAGCTAACCGACATCCACGAGTACGTAACGATATTGGCGCGAGCGTTCTGGCTTCTCCACCAGCGGCCGCGGGGGTTGTTCGCTTGGTTGCGGCGTAAAAAGTACGTCGTACCGGAGGTGGATGAGGCCGCGGCGCTCGAGCTCCTCCGGAAGCGGATTCCTCGAGCCGACGTCGTGGTGACGTCGCTCGCGCCGGCCTTATTCGGCTTGCTGGAGCGCGTGATGTTTAAAAAAAAAGAGGAGGCCGGCCGGCAAGGTACTGCGGCTTAACGGAGCTGGTCGTGGAGGTGGGGAGGCGGCTGGGCCTCGATCCTCGCGACGTCCTCGCGTGGAACGCGGCCAAGTTCTACGGCGTGGTGGAGTGCCTGTGTAATTTAACCGCGGAGGAGGAAGCGGCGGTTGAAGATACCCGGCGCCGCGTGCGACGCGAGCGTTTGGGTTAATTGACGGCCGTACGAATAGCGGGTATAATATGTAAGGGGATTATTTATAAAGTGGGGAAGGTAAAAAAGATAAAAGTAGTGGTCCAAACGACTACTGGTAATGCCGCAAGGGACGTATCGGCTGCCGTAACGCAGGCCGTTAAAGCTCAACTTCCGGAAATACTCGGTCCGGTTGCGGCCCCGCTCGCGCCCGTGCTTGGCGAGATCATGGGGCAGAAGGCGGCGGAAGAGGTGGCCGTTGACTATTTGGCCGGCCGTACGCTTATAGTCTACGATGCGGACTTATATCCGGACGAAAGGGTATTAGGAGATAAACGGAAGATATACGAAAACACGTGGCCCGATAAAACGGTCGTGTTCGTAAAATTCCATTCATACTTCGAACCCACACTTATGGATAGTTACTACGAAGAATGGTCGAGTAGACAAGGTCAGCCTACGGATGATAAGGTGGTTTTCGACCGGATAGGTATAATGGTGCACGGGGCAAGGATCGTGTACGAAGAAGATAGCTTGCCGGCCGAGCCAGCCCTCTCCAGGGGCGCGAATTTGTATCCGGTAGAACCGAGAGAATTGTTCAGGGTAGTTGCGAAATACCTTAAACCCGGAGGCGATTTATGGCTCTTAGTTTGCGGCCAGTACCTAAGCGAATGGGAGGAAGAACTGGAAAAGGCCGGTTGTAACTTCGACGTGATTATTTACCCCGGAGGCGGGGGAGATTTCCGTTACGAAGAGGACGCGGCTCCGTTTATCGACGACTTATTGGGTTTGTAAAAACCAGGAAGGAGGTACGCCCCGTGCGTAAAAACCTCGTTTTTTTTTCCGCGTTTTTATCTATCCTCATTATTTTCTCCGGGTGCAGTAGCGGCAAACGGGATATCATCGAACGCTTGAAGCCGGGTCCTGCGACCTGGTACGAATACGCCGGCGAGTGGGACCTTGAAGGTTTCCACCGGTGTGGCATGATATTAGCGCCGCCGATCCCCATAGCCGTAGGCCCGGACGGCGATGTCTACGTCGCCGACCCGTTAACGCAGCGGATACGCCGTTACGACGCGACGGGGAACTCCCTTGATGAATGGTACGTTGTCCCGCCGCCGCCGCCCGGTACGGTAGGGTTGGCGAGGTATACGTTCGTGCCGCGGGGTATTGCCGGCGGGCCCGACGGCAACGTTTACGCGCTGTGCGGAGATGCGGTGATTTACTTCTCGTCGGACGGCGTTTACTTGGGCGGCTGGGGTAGTCGCGGGACCGGCGAAGGGCAATTCGGCAGCCCGGCGGGTTTGGCAGTCGATTCGACCGGCCGAGTTTACGTCGCCGATACCCTCAACGAGAGGGTTCAGTATTTTTCGAGTACGGGTTCCTTTTTGGGTAAATGGGGTTCGTACGGGGCAGCCGAGGGTAAATTCCATTATCCCGAAAGTATCGCAATAGCGCCGGACGGGGAAGCGGTATACGTTACCGACACGTTGAACGAGCGCGTGCAGTATTTCAGCGCCGACGGTTCGTTCCTCGGCGCGTGGGGCGAAGAGGGCACCGGCCCGAGCGAGTTCAAATACCCCAACGCCGTTGCCGTTGCGCGTGCGGGAGAGGTATTCGTTTCCGATATGTCAAAGGATAAAGTGGAATACTTCGACCGCCGCGGCCGGTTAAAAGGCGTGCTGGAGTATACCGCGCCGCCGCGCCGGGGCGATTTCTTCTGGGGGGTAGCGGCGGCTCCTTCGGGCGACGTTTACGTTGCCGACGGTAGGGATTTGAAAGTGCGTACGTTCAAGCGTTCGGTTAATAAACGCGTATACGTGTGGGTAATCGTCGCTGCCGGCGTTTTCGTTGCGAGCTTGGTAGGTTCCTTTATAATATGCCGGGTAATTAAAACGCGGCGAACAGGAGGAATGGGATGAAGCCGTAGCGGAAAGTGGCCGCCCTTTTAGGGCCATCGTTTGGCCCGGTGAAGGGGAAGAATGCGATTTCGACCGCGACATGAAGCCTTTCATAGGCCCAATGTTGGGACGTTAAGTATGTATTCAATTCCTTATAAAAAAGTAATTTTCGCAGTAATAACGGTGGCCGTTTGCTCCTTGGGAGTGGCGTCGGCTCGTATCGACGAAACGCCTGACGAAAGCCGTTTTCGTAAAATCGTATCTTTTATTAAAAAGGTGAACAACCCGCCGGATTACGTTAAAGCGGGCGAATGGCCGGTAGAGGATTTCGGTTGTTGGACCGGCGCTCCGCCGATACCGGTAGTCGTTGCGCCAACGGGCGACGTATACGTCGCATCCGAGGGTCACGTGCAATACTTTTCGAGTGCGGGGTCTTTTCTCGGGGAATGGGAAATGCCGATTTCCCCGTTTCGTTTCGGGTATTTCGGCTTAGCTATCGCGCGCGGTGGAGCCGTTTTCGCCGCCGACCACTCCGCAAGCCGCGTGTACGAATTCACGCCGCGGGGCCGATTGATATCGGAGTGGGAAGCTGAAGTAGGACCGTTGGCTGTTGGGCCCAACGGCGATATCTACGCTTCGACGGGGCGGCGTATACAACGTTATGACGTTAACGGTACTCTACTCGCCGAATGGGGTCCGTACGGGACCGGGGAAGGGGAATTTGGTTTAGCGTTATATTTAGCAGTAGGGCCGGACGGTACCGTTTACGTTTTAGATTACGACTTCGGCGGCGTACAGTACTTTACCCCCGAAGGTTCATATCTAGGGAGGTGGGGGCCCGAGGGGTGTAGGTACAGTAGGTATAAGAAGCCCCGCGGTATCGCCGTCGGCACGGACGGCAAGGTCTACATTTTCGAAAATCCTCGCGTAGGGGTTGGCCGTCGTTTCGATTATTTCACCGCGGCCGGCTCGTTCTTGGGCTCTTTCGGTTTACCAGAAAACCGTAGTACGGTCTACGGCCCGGGTATCGCCGTGGCCCCGGGTGGGACCGTATTCATTTCGGACCGCTATAATCAGCGTATAAGTTGTTTTAAGCCTAGTCGGATTTTCCACGTTGCACGGTATGGCGTTTTTGGCGTAACTGCCTTAATAATCGTTTTTTTAATTACGCTAATCGCGCGCCGTTTCCTTAAACGGCGAAAAGGGACAACGACGCGTTAAGAGTAGAGACGGTGGCGCAAGGCCGGCTCAAGGAGAAATCGGGCCCGCTTGCGGCCCCGCTTGCGCCGGTAATAGGCGAAATCATGGGGCAGAAGGCGGAGGAGGTGGTACAACCGGAAATCACGAAGCGGACGTTGTTCGTTGGCGACCATAACATTATGGAGACGTACCCGGAATTTGACGCGGTTAAAAGCTATATGCGGAGGGAGATGAAACCGGAAGGTAAAGAAATCTTTTTTTATGAATTCAAAAAAGGTTGGTTTACCCCAGAGGAGTTAGTGGAGGAGTACAAAAAGCAACGAGAGTTCGAAGGTAAAACGTTGGAGGAGGCCCCGAAGTTCGATCGCATAGCGCTCCTGGTCCACGGTGGCGGGGAGCCTATTTTCGACGAGAAAGGGAACGTCACCGGTTACGGGCCCGCGTTAGAAAGGGCTCGCCCTAAAAACGCCGAACCCGGTTATTACGATCCCTATAGCGACGTCGCTCCGAGTGAATTATTCGCCCAGGTCGAGAAATTATTAAAACCCGGCGGCGAGGTTTGGATTTTCTCGTGCGAGCAGAGGCAAAGGGAGTGGGATGATAAACGGCGAAAGCGCGAAGAAGAGGGCGAGGGCGCCGAGGGTTATTTTACGTTGACCGTAATCCCCGGGACCGGAGGGGATTGTATACCGCGTAGGGACATACCGGAATATATTAGGAAAGCGATAGAAGATTAACGTGGTTAGTTTGACACATAGGCCCTGTTCGGGAAACCGCTTATTACGTACGGCCGGCCTTTTGGCCTTGGCCTTTACCCTGGTTGTATGTACCGGCCTAGATAAAGAACCGCCGCCCGGCGGTGCTCCGGCTAGCCTTCCGCTCCCGCGTATAATTGTTACGCGCCTCCAAATGGCCGGCTACTACGCCCCGGCGCCCGAAGCCGGCGACGACCTCATATACTACGCTGTGGTCACCCGCCGGCGGGGCGTTCGCAGGCCTATCGATAAACGCGGCGTCGAGACGGATGAGCCGTTGGCGAGGGTGGGGGCCGTAGACCTCCCGGAATTCACTACGGCGCTGATGGAATATAACCTTACTAAGGAGTCGCGGCGGCGCGTGGGGTATGCCGTATTCATCTGGCGGGCTCAAGACTTAGTCATGTCCCGTGATGGCCACTTCTTCTTCTTCTGGCCGTTTAAGTTCAGCCGGCCGGACGTCGGCGTACTGACCCGTAAAAATGAACGCGGTCCTTTCACGTACGCTGCGACGTTGGATTTTAATACCCTGGCTTCTATTGGCAGTATGTATTGGGACGACGGCGCCGGGGAATTAGTGATGCGTTTCGTTAAGGGTCGGAGGCATGGGGACTACGGAGCCCCCCCGTCCGACGTGGCCGTCGTCGAGACGCGCCCCCCTTGCCGTTGGCACTTATTCCCGGGCACACCTGGTTATCCCATCGTGGCCGTTTCCCGAAACTACTTCTACGTACTCGGCGGACTTCGCCGCGGCATTTGGGTGGGCCGCAGGCCGAGGCGGAGTAGCTGCGTCGAACGTTTGGTGGAGATCCGTAAAGAAGCGGGGAAGGAGGACGTTCTGCCGTTGGTGGACCTCTGGGAGGACGTGGGGACGGAAGACGTCATCCCTTTGAACGGCGAACGCCAGTGCCTGATCTCCGTTCCCGCCAAAGGAGACCGCGCCCATAGCCGCTATTTATACCTCGCCCCGTTGGACCGCCCCGGCTTCCGCGTCGACCTGGAGCGTCCTTTCTACAAGGTTCCCGCGGGGTGGGTGGTTACGACCCTCCAACCGCCGGAGGGTTTAGGCGTCGTGCTTGCCCGTTATATACCGGGGGCCTCCCACGAGGAGGAGGTCGTCGAATTCCAACTGCTTGAGGTCGAGACGCGAACCTTGACGCCTCTCTTTAAAGCCCGGGGCCGCAACTATATGGAGGAAACCCGTCTCGTATCTTGGCTCCGGTGCGGCGAATTCGATGCCGATAGCTCGAATTACCTCAACAGGGTCGACCAACCGTTGGGGGGATTAGTTGAGTTGAAGCCGTCTCCCTTCTTACGGTATTAAAGTCCCGCCATGAAAGCGGTATAAAAAGAAACCGGGTCCGCTTGCGGCCCCGGTTGCTGCCAAAGTCGCGGAAATAATGGCGCAGAGGGTTTAAGGATATATAAATCGTCCGTACAAAAACGGCCTTCAGCTATACGATGGTTTTATTACCACCATTCCCGATTGGGGGGAGTAACATGGACCAAGAACAACACGAAATAATCTGCGAGCTAAAGGTTGAGGATACGGAGGGTCTCGGGACCCTCGGCGAGCAATTGGAGCGCCTGCAAGAGGAGCCGTTAAAGGGTAAAGGTGCGAAAAAAGAAGGCGGAGGCGAAGGAGACGGAAGAGACAAAAAAGCCGAAAAAGCTTCCGTAGAGCGCGTCTCGGGTATGATCTCGTCAAGCCTGGTCCAGGGGTTCAAGTCGGGGGACGTGAAGGGCGCGATGGCGGACTTAGGCGGGCAGATGGCCACCACCGCGGCCACCAACCTCGTCACCGAGGGCATCAGCTCCATCCTCAGCATGATCCCTGGCCTCGGCATGATAACGAGCCTCCTCGGCTTCCAACACGAGGGCCTGGTCCGTAGCCCCACCCTCGCCTTAGTCGGCGAGCGCGAGCCGGAGTTCGTCGTTACGCAGGAGCGGATGCGCGCGCTGCTGTCCGGCGGCCGGTCGGGCTACGGCTTCGGCCCGGGCGACTTCGGCGCCCCCAACGTAAACGTCGCCTCCCCCAACGTCAACGTCGAGGTGAGCGTAGCCCCGGGCGTCGACGCCGACATCCAGACCGCCTACCGCGCCCGGGCCGGCGAGGTGCGACTTTCGCAACTCGAGGGGTAAATTCCCCGAACAACTTCACTCGTAGTTAAAGGCCGCGGTCGGCGCAAAAAAAGGAGCCCTTAGGGCTCCTTTACTTACGAATCGGCGTCGCCGCTCAGCGGAACAGCGCTTTCACGCGGCCCACCGACGCCGGCTCCACGGCGAAGAAGTCCCTCGGGCAGTGGACCCGATAGATGTAGCTGTTGCCGGTGCACGCGATCCACAGCCGGTAGTTGTTATATGCCAGCCCCCGGGGCGATCCGGCGGGCGACTCGAAGGACGCCGCGATCGAGCCGGTGGGCGTGTGGGCGTAGATGTAATCGCCGCCACCCCGCCACACGAGGTTGTTGCGCCAATCGAACGCGCAGTCGTAACGGGAGCGCGTGCCCAGCGGAAAGGAGTTTAAGACGTTGCCGTTCAGGCGGTGGGTGAACAAGTAGTCGGGCAGGTTGTCGGTAGTGAAGATGTGGGTCGTCCCCTTACCGCTGTCGCCGGTGCTCCGCGGCGCGATGCCGAACGGGTCGTGCCCGGCCCCCCACGACGAATGGATGCTGCCGGTAAAAGCGCGCGTCCGGTAGACGGTGTCGTTACTTATGCAGCCGACCCAGAGATACGAGGGAGTGGAGAACGCGAGGCCGCTGTTGTTGCCGTCCCACTGCACGACGTACCAGTCGTACACCTTGCCTGTGTCGGGGTTCATACGATAAACGATGCCCCGGTCGGTCCCGTCCACCACGTACAGGTACCCGGCCGCGCGGGCCAGGCCCCGGGTGTTGGCGGCCGCCGGCGAACGGAAGGACGTCTGGATCTGTCCTAAATAAGCATCCGCGGCGGCGGCGGTCAATAGTACGACGGCCAGCGCTATCGATAAACGTTTCTTCATGGCCTAACCACCTTTCGGGATAGCTGTGACGGGTAGTAAGCTTGGCATTTTAACCGTTAGCCGCCCGATAGTCAACCTTTAAATTCAGGAATATGCCGTCGCGGCAAGGCCGGCGCGGCGTCGGGCGAGGTTACGGCGGTTGAAGCTAAGCCGGAACCTTGCCCCAGAACATCGAATACGTGAAGAAAGCGTAGTACGCGGGGTCGTTCAATACGAAATCCGGCGACGCGGCGTAGGCGAGGCGTTTGAATTCCGCCCGTTCCTCGGCCGTCAACTCCTCTTCTGCTCCCGGCCACCGCATCTCGAGCAACGCCGTCAGCGCCTCCCGGAACTCGTCGGTCAAGGGGGCGTGCGCGTCGCCGGCGAAGGTGCTGATCCCCGCTTCCTCCAGCCCCAACTCCCCGAACCATTCCAGCGCGCGCGAGAAGTGCCGCGACGGCGGCATCCCGCGGGCGAAGGGCGCCAGGCCCGCGGCCGTCGCTTTCAGCCGGGCTTCCAACTCGGGGTACCCCGGCAGCAGCTGCTCCGACGACCATGCCAGCAGCGCCACCGTGCCCCGCGGCTTTACGACCCGCGCCAGCTCCCGCAGCGCCGGGAAAGGCGCTTCCCTATAATACCCGACGCAATCGGCGCTCCACGCCCAATCGAAAACGTCGTCTTCGAAGGGGAGGTCGTTGACGTCTCCCCGTTCGAACGAGACCCGCTCGGCCAGGCCGGCGTCGCGGGCGAGCTCCACTCCCCGGGCCAGCAGCGGCGCCGACATGTCTAGGCCGACGACGCGGCCTTAGGAACCGACGGCCTCGGCCAAAGTTATCGCCGGCAAGCCGACGCCGCAGCCGGCGTCCAGGCCCCGACTCCCGGCCGGTAGGCGAAGCGCCGCGACCGCGTCCCGTATTATCCCTTCGCGCAGCGGGTGCGTCACCTCCAACAACCTACGGTATTCGTCGTCGCCGCCGTGTGGCCTGGCTATATCGTTTCCCAACGTTGCGGTCCTTTCGGGTTGGGGGGTGCGGGAGTATCGACCGTAAGTAAAGGAGCCCGGCGTACCGCCAAGGCGGCCGGGCTTACTTCATGTTTTTGGCCTTATACAAGGCCCTACCACGCGAAGGCCGGCCCGATTTCCAACATTACGCGGTTTTCCGAGTAGTAACCCATGCCGGCGTCGGCCGCTAAATGGATGTCCAGGCCGACGTGTCGGTTGAAGTAGACGACGTTGCCGGTGGAGAACGAAAAATAGGTGATTATCCTCGAATTGCTGTCGGGGCCGCCGAGCCACGTCGCCGCCGGGCCGGCGAAGCCGCGGATGTCGAAGAACGAGCCGCGGGGGTCGTAATTGAACTCCAGGCCGCCGCCGAACCCCAAGAATACGATGAAGGAGTGTCTTTCGCGTCCGTAGTACCGGTAGTAATCATATCGAGAGTAGTAGTAGTTCGCGTCCAGGGCGCCGCCCAGGAAAGGCCGGAGCGCGGCGGCGCCGAAGTAGAAGCGAGCGTCGTTGCGAAGGACGTGATGTTGGTGGCTATCGTAAAAGGAAGCTCCCGGCCCGCGCGCGTCGTAAGCGTAGGAGGGGGTGTACGACCACGTCGAGCGGTCGAACCGGCCTCGCAACCCTCCCCCCAGAGCCTCGTAGTTGCCCGCGAAGCCGAACGGCGTCAGCGCGAAGGCCTTGACCGCGGCCGGCGGCGGAGCCGCCCCTTCCTCCGGGCCCTCGCCGAGTTGCGCGCCGCACCGCATGCAGTAATCGGCCTGCGCCGTGTTCAACGTATTGCATTTCGGGCATACGCGGTACCCGCTGACGTCGACCGGCGAGGTAGTCGTCTCTTCGGTCGGCGAGGTTGCCGTTTCGGCGCGAGCGGCGACCGTAAAAACCGCCAGCGCGGCCGTTAGCACCAGGAAATATTTCATACGCTCCCCCTGGGTGTTAGAAAGTGAACGCGTGCCCTACCGTTATCACCGCGCCCCCGAAGAACGTTTGCGCGGCGAAAGCGACGCCCGCGAAGTCGGCGTAGTATTGCGTCAGGCGGAACCTCGCCCAAAATTGGCTGTCCCACTCGTAGGTATCCGGGCCGTGTTCCCGCCACGCCGGGAACGCGCGCGCGCCGAAGCCCGCGCCGCAGTAGAAGAACGAGCCCCGGCGGCCGTAGTCGTAGCGGACGCCGGCCCCCGGGCCCAACTCGGCGATTACGTCGTCTCCGTAATTCCAGAGGCTGACGTCGACGGCGGCGTAAGGCCTTAACGCGTAGTTAGTGAAATAGAAGTGGGTGCCGCTCGCGAAGAAAACGCCGTCGTAATGTAATCGATAATCGGCGTCCAGCACGGCGAACATTGTAATTTCTTCGCGGACGCGGCCTCCCTCGGCCGCGAAGGAGAAGCCCGGGCCGAGTTCGGTGAAGGAGTAGAGGAAACTGAGGCTCGGCTCCAACGTGACCGCCGGGCCGCGTCGCGTCGCGGGTCGGCTCCGCCCGAGGTCGCGGCCGCAATAAATGCAGTAAGACGCCTCCGGCCCGTTCAACTTCGCGCAGGACGGGCAGAGGCGCCAACCGGCGACGTCGGCCGACGTTCCGTTTTCGGCGGAGGCCGATTCCGGAAGTTCGGCCGGGAGGGCCTCGGCCGGTTCCGTCGCGGCGAAAGTACAGAACGGACCCGACAGCGCGGCCTCCAGGAACGCAACGTATAACGTTAACTTCATCTTCTCCCGCTTGAAATAGCCGTCGGGCCTCCTCCCGGCCGGCCGGTTATATTATAGCTACTTTTCCGGCTTTCGCAATATTTTTTTCTGCTTAAACTCCACGGTCGTCACGCCGGGCTACGCTGGCCGCTGGTTACCACACGCCCGGCACCAGCCGGTATCGCGTCTTCTTGGCGTACGCCTCGTACCCGTCGAGCTCGAGCCGAAGCGTCCGGTCCTCCAGCGCCGTCCGCTCGATAACCGCCGCCAGCGCTACCGCCGCCGGTATTAGCGCCCACAGCGACCCCAGCATTAACGCCAGCGCGACGACGAACGCGGCCGCGCCTACGTACCCCGGATGCCGCACGAAGCGGTACGGGCCGCCTTCGGCTACCGTGTGGCCCCGGTCCGTCTGTATCCTCACCGTCGCCGCGAAGAACTTGTTGGCGGCCATGGCCCAGACCGTGAGCGCCCACCCGGCGACGACGACTACCAGCGCCGCCAGGTGCAGCCAGAGGGGAAGGGGCCCCGACCAACCCCACCTGAAGTCGAGCGCCGCTACTATCGCCGTGTATAACGGCCCGTACGCCACGAGCGGCGCGAGGACCAGGTCCCAGCGTTTGGTTCCCTCCTTGAGGCCCGACCGCTCGGCGAGTAGCTCCGGGTTGGTCGGGATTAGGACCACCGCCAGGACGACGACGTTGACGTCCAGAAGGCCGACGAAGGCCCACCCCCAGAACCAATCCAACCGGCCCGCGGCGAGGAAGGCCGCGGCGCCGACGATCAATACCGCGAGGCAATTTTTGATAAGCCAACGTTTGACGCCTCGCCTCGTCTCGCCGGCCTTGTCCGCCGCGGCGGTTGCTTCCCGCTCGGCGCGGGGGGTACCGTTAGGCATCGTCGCGACCCCGTTCGTTCACGCCGCCAACTTACCCCGGAGGACCGTGACCGCTTTCCCTCCCAGCTTGACGCGGTCGCCCGCCAGCGTCACCCTCACGACGCCGCCCCGAGGCGAAGCCTGGTACGCCACCATCTCCTCGCGGCCGAGCTTCGCGCCCCAGTAGGGGCCCAGCGCGCAGTGGGCCGAGCCCGTCACCGGGTCCTCGTCGATGCCCGCGCCCGGCGCGAAGAACCGGGAGACGAAGTCGTGTTCGCCCGAGGCCGTGCGCGCCGTCACCATCACGCCGCGGACGTCGAGCTCGCGCAGCCGGCCTATGTCCGGCTCGATACTCCGGACTACCTCCTCGCGGGCCGCCTCCACCAGGTAGTCGAACCGCGTCTTGCCGACGTACCCGGCTTCCGCGACGCCCAGCGCCTCCAGTAGACCCGGAGGGGTTTCCGCCTCCTTCGGCGCCGTGGCGGGGAAGTCGAGCTCGAGCCAATCGTTTTTACGTTCGGCGGTCAAGAGGCCGCTCTTGGTGTGGAAGCGACCCTCCTCGGCCGGCGGCAAGTAACCCTCCGTCCACAGTACGTGGGCGCTGGCCAGCGTGGCGTGGCCGCATAGCTCCACCTCCACCGTCGGCGTGAACCAGCGCAGGTTGAAGCCGTTGTCCTGGCGATAGAGGAACGCCGTCTCGGAGAGGTTCATCTCGCGGCCCACGTTCTGCATCCAACCCTCGTCGGCCGGGCCCTCCAATATGCACACCGCCGCCGGGTTGCCGGCGAACGGTTCCTCGGTAAAAGCGTCCACCTGGTAGATGGGGACTTCCATTGCGGCTCCTCCGATTTGCTAATGAGAACGATAATCGCGGCGCAAACTTGGGCAGATGCTAACACCGCCTCGAGGCGGTGTCAAATAATTCGTGCGGCCCGGCGGGTGATGCGGTCGGGCGGCGCGCTCGAGCCGGTTTGAACCCCTTTAGCCGCCAAAAACACGTTTTGAAATGTTGATTATAGGGCGGCGTCTGTTAAAAATATGCGGAAGACTTCGCGGGGTAGAGAATGAGCACGATAGAATTTCCGTACAGGCCGCCGGGTTACCTGGCGCGACAGGGGTACGTCAAGCCGCTGTGGCAGGTGAAGCTCCGCCGCAGCGACGCCAGGCGCAACTACGTCCCCGACGACGAGGCCTACAACCTTCCCGCGGTGAAGGCCAAGCTCGAGAGCGACAAGTACTCGATCTCGACCATCGACCACGTTACCGTCGAGCTTACCCGCACCGACGAACTGGTCGATTTTTTAGGGGGCCTTAAAGACCCCAAGCGGCTGTCCATCAAAATATATTCCTACCTTATCTTCCGCAAAGGGCAGAAGCAACTCGTCTGGTTCGGCCGCCTCGAGAAACTGCCCGAAGGGGTGGACGCCTACCCCTCCGACAAGCTCAAGCTGACCTTTACGTCGCCCCCCGGCGCCTGGGAGGACGGCGACGCCGTCAAAGACCCAAACACCAAAACCTGGCACAAGAACAAGCACGTCACGGACCTGCTCCTCCCCAAATTTTTAAAGAAGGCGTTCAAGCAGGCCGGCCCGGGCGGCGGCCGCAAGTACAAGCTCGACGAACAGAAAGTTAAAGGGCAAAACTACTTCTGGAGCGGGGGGGAGCTGCCGCGCAAGAAGCTCGCCCGCCCGGGAGCCAAATACGACGATACCTACCAGGTCAAGGCCATCTGCTGGGACTCGAGCCGCAAGGTCGTCTATATGGGCGTATGGAGCTCGTACTCCCGCCGGAACCCGTGGCTAATGTCGTACCACCCGGCGTCGCGGAAGTGGAACCGCGTCTGCGGCTTTACGTACGCCGGAAGTAAGCGTTTCCTCAAGGGGAAGGGATGGGAGGTCCTTCACCTCGAGTACAGCGCCTCCAAAGACAAGGTCTATTACGTCTGCCAGACGACCAAAACCGATCTCAGTAAAAAAGAAACTCACTACAAGTGTTATGGCGAGATTAGCATGGACAACCCGCCCGAGAACGCCAAGCTACTCGACGCCAAGCTGTTAACGCTCCACAATAAGGGCGCGGTCGTAAGGTCGAAGGTGATGTTCTTCGAGAACAAGGGCGGGACCACTACCGAAGAAACCCAGTATTGGGCGTACGCCGTGCCCCGGTGCATAGGGTGGGGGACGCCGAGGGGCGAGAAGGAGCACGGCGTCCTCGGCAACGCCGACCGGATAGAGGCGTCGCTTATCGCCGGTAGCCCCATTAAAAAACGCGACAACAAGCTGTTTATCGCCAGGACAAAATATAAGTGGAAACACCCCGGCAAAGATTATTCCGTAGAGGTATACGACAACCAGACTAAGAGGCAGGCCCTGGGGCGCATTACGCGCGTCGAAGGACACGACAAATCGTTCGAGTGCACGGTGCAACATAAGGCCGCCTACGACTTCCCCGCTACCTCCACGATATTCCTTTACCCCCCCGGCAAGCAGCCTACGAATAACGTCTTCATCGCCAAGCCGCAGAACGTCAAGGTCCGCTTCAACTTCCCCAAGGGCCTGAAGTCCGTCGACTCCGCCACCGTCTACGTCGAAGCGCGCGACCGCAAGACGGGCCGCGACGATTTCTTCTGGCCCCGCGAGCTCGGCCAGATAGACGAGGCCGGCGAGTTTTACATCGACCGCGTCGGTTACGCCTCGTTCATCGAGTTCCGCGACATGGAGATGTACGACTCGACTCAAGAAGAGTCGAAGGAGTACTACGCCAGCGGCGCGGTGGCGCCTTTCGAGGTCGAGCTCGAGGGGTACAACCCGTCGTTCCTGGTGGAGGACGGCTTCTTCGTCGCCAGCGCGCTGCAGGACCACGGCGAGTACGGCCCCTTCAACCAGCCCGGGCCGTGCCGCGTGGTCCGTTCGCAGGGCGGGAAATGGGTTACCTGCAAGGTGGGCGCCGGCGAGCTCAAGACCTACGGCGACATATTCCTATTTAAAGATAGCTCCGGCGTTTGGGCGGCCTGGAACGACCACGCCCGGTGCGAAGTCACCGGCAAGTTCTTCTCCCAGTGCCGCGTCGCGAAGTGGGACCCGCAGGCCAAGAAGTTCCGCAACAGGTTTATCGACCGCCGCAACGCCCAGGGCCCCAACCGCTGGTGGAAGAGGCCGGAGTGTTACATAACGTCTTTCGCGCGCTACCGCGACCGGTGCTACGGCGGCCGTCGCTACTACGAGCCCAACTGGGTCCCCACCAACCTTCAGATCTTCTGGGCCGCGGCGCCCCAGGATAAAAATGCGCCGACCGGCTACACCGGCATGACCGCGGCCATAGTCATGGTAACCGGCGACCGCACCGACATCTTCGAGCCGGGCACCATTATTAAACTCGGGGACAAGTTCAACCAGCCGAAGGCCAAGCACTACTACGTCAGCCAGGTGGAGACGGGCGCGCGCGAGGTCAAGGAGTCGACGAGCCCCAATCACCTATCGCCCGATTGGCGGCGCATAACCGAGACCACGACCGGCGACTTCCGCGGCCAGGTTACGTGGATGGCGCTGCTGTCGCTGGACGCCGACGGCGTGAGCTGGAGGGGTTATCCCGAGCAAGCTATGGAGGAGCTCGGCGACAAGTACATCAGCTTCATGAAGGGTCGCGTCGAGCGGCATCAGATCTGGCGATTGTGAGGCGGTTATGGCCTATTGGGAAGTAGTCTACGCGACCAAGCCCTGGGCTGGCGAGCCCGACGAGGGCGGCGAGGTCGACTGGGCGGCCAAGCAGTGGCGGGGCGAGAGCCACACCGTAAAATACGACGACGACTACGAGCGCATGCCCCGCGTCACGCTGAAAGAGACGAACGTGGTGCCGGGCACCGTAACCGTAACGCTAACCGCCAGCGCCAAGCCCCTCGAGCTCACCGACTACACCGACGAGAGCGAGGAGTCCAAGTTCTACGAGACCTGGCCCGTCCCGGCCAAGTATCGCTGCGTCGCGCACCGCCGGAAGGGCGACGAGTATAACCGGTGCTACCTCTACTTCAACCCGGCGCTGGAGAACCAGAAGGTCGACGTCGCGTACCGGTACTTCCTGGCCGACGCCGAGATCAAGTGCCCCGTCGTCTTCGGCGGCAAGCTCTACTTTAACGAGGCCGGCGCGCGCCATCGCTTCGCGCAGGTCAGCGGCGGGACCTTCGTCAATACTTATTCGCCGCGTCACGGCGACCGCGAGCTGACGTGCATAACGGCCGGCGACGACCGCATCTGGGCCATAAGCGCGCCCTCCAACCTGCTCGTCCAGTTCGGCAAGGAGTGGTCCGGCTACGTCCACGAGGTCGACGCCGGCGGCAAGAAGATATGGAACGTCGTCGCCGACCTCGCCCGGGCGTGCGACCAGTATTGCTTCGACCACCTCGGTACGCTTTACATCGTCAGCCGCGACACGCCGAGCAAGACCGGCGCCTTCCCCAACGTCCTCAAGATAACCAAGCGCGACCTCCCCGCCTACGAGAAGGTGTCCTTCGGTTACGCCAAGGGCAAGGTCGAGCTGGGGAGCGGCAAGCCGGTGATGAGCCTGAGCTGCAAGTACGTCTACGACAAGGGCCACGCCGAACTGCTGTGCGCCGCGGCCTACAACTTCTATACCATAAAGCGGCGCATGTTCACCGTCGAGTGCGCCGGTATCATCGAGCAATTCGGCCTGTGCGAAGAGAAAGTGTTTTATTACCTGGGCCGGAAGGTCTCGGGCATCGTTACCGGCCGCGACTTCAGCCCCAAGGGCACGACCAACTTTACCGTGGTGGAGAAGGTCGTCGCGGCCTACGATTAATATCGGGGGGATGTAAATGGGTTCCTGGGACCTGTACCACACTCGTGGCGAGCTCGGCCCCAAGGTGGACTGCCTGGACCAGGACGGCGAGACCGTGCTGCTCAGCTACACCTGGACCGACGTCGCCGCCGGTTCCCTGTTCGAGCTCGAGCACGTCGCGCCCGTTATGATCGAATCCTTCGAGCTCGAGGAGAAGATCCGCCTCGGCATCGACGGCCACAAGATCGTCGAGACCGGCGGCTACTACTACCGCGCCAAGCTCGAGTTCCCGCTGCTCAGCAAGGCCGTGGGGGGCGAGGTGTGCGCGGTCCTCAACCACTGCGCCCGCGGCGGCCTCTTCAAGGTCAAGTTCTATCCCCACTCCGACAACGACGACATCTTCTTCGTCTGCCACGTCAAGGGAAGCGTCGACGACTTCAAGGTCGACGGCCGGCCCTTCGCCGGCGGCCACGCCGCGGCGCTGGAGGTCATAGGCCTGGCGCCCTTCAAGAGCATACCCTGGCCCGTGGAGCGCGGCCTCAAGTTCATGGATAAGTCGCTGTGGGGTTCTTACTCCGGCGCCGAGAAGGTCAACTGCGCCATGGCCGACGAAGGCTCGTGGGGGTCCTTCTCGACGTCGGAGAAAGAGAGCACGCTCGGCTACCTCACCGATACGTCCGAGGAATTGATATTCGATTAACGCACCCAAGGGGGCATTATGGCCAATAAATGGGTCACGCACGACCACTCCAACTACCCGCCCGGCGGGCCGTTGTCCGCGACCTATCTGGCGGACGCCGACGAGTTTAACCAGAACTACCAGGACATCTGCGACGCCGTGGGGGCCCGCTACGTCCGCGGCATCTCCTGCGCCGACAAGAACTCGACCGCGGCCACGTGCGAGATATGGCTGCAGGCCAACGGCGAAGCGCGCGACGTGTGCGATTCGGGCTGGTACGCCCTGATTTACTACGGCTCCTCCAACGTGTGGGAGACGACCGTATCCGTCAGCGGGTCCGACTGCTACATCGTCTTCGGCGACGGCCAGCTCGAGAACCCGGCTACCTCCGGCATCTCGGACTACTCCGCCGCGGCCTTCATCGACGCCCTCCACATAATGCTCTTCCCCAAGAAGATGATGCTCCCCGCCGACTGGCTTATAACGGCCGAGGGCGCCGGCGGCACGCTGGGCACCGGGCAGATAGCCCACAACGGCGGGACCCTCGCCGCGTTCATCGACAAGGTCAAGAGCCGCGTCGACGCCGTCCTGCACGAGGACACCGGCGAGTTGCTGGCCGACGTCGTCGACTCCACCGCCATCGACGGCAGCGAGGCCGTCATGACCGACAGCGCCCTGAACCTCCTGGCCGGCGGCTCGCTCGAGCACTACGGCGACCGGCACGACTTCCTGTTCAAAGTGGAGGAAATAGGTTCCGGCGGCACGTACGAAATAGTGACGACCCCCGAGCACACCGACGGCTCCGCCCGGGCGCAGAAGGTAACGGCTTCCGGCTCGAACGAGGGCATCGCGTTATCTTTGAGCCCCAACTTCGCCGACAAGATCCTGGCCGGTAAGTACGTCGCCGCGACGTTCCGCGTGAAGACCTCCGTCGCCGACTCGCTCCAGATAGGCTTCCTGGAGGACTCAACCTGCTACGGGACGACGCCCGACATAACGGCGGACACGTGGACCACCGTCACCGTCACGAGGGAGATAACCGCCGGCACGGCCGAAGTGCGGGCGTACGTCCGCGGCAACCAGGCGTGTACCTTCTACGTCGCCCGGGCGCAGATGAACATAGGCGACAAGGCGTTCGGCTTCTCCATCGGCCCGTACGAGGACGCCGCCCGCATCCTGATGGACACCACCCAGGACAACCTCTTCTCCAACGGCGGCTTCGAGCGCTGGACGTTGACAGAAAATAACGAACCTCCCGACGGTTGGTTCGCCGAAGGAGGGGCTGATTTCTCGCCCGAGGCCGGGGCCGACGTCGCGACAGGTACGGGCAATAAGTTGTGCTACGCGCAATTAGACGCGAACGAAGGTATAGGCCAGTACCTTGGCCTTGTAACCGACACCACCTACGCGGGCGATTGCGTAAACGAGAATATTATCGTGGGGCTTGTTCGGGGCTCGAGGGTATGCGCGTCGGTGGATTTGATGCTCGACACGACGACGAGCGAACCCATAACGCTCGTATTGGGAGACCACGACGACGCTACGACTTCCGAGGAGACGACGCTGGAGGTACACCCGCTCAACGATGAGATGCGCCGCTTCACTATATATAAAGAAATACAGGCCGACGCCAAGCAGGTCTACTTCAAGGTCCTAAACAAACATGCCGCGGCGAAAAACGTAAGAATAGACAACGCGATGCTGCACGTCGGCGAGTTCCCGCTGATGTTTAAACCCTCCGCGGGATGGCGCGAGATGCGGTGGGACTTCTCGGACGAGACGGCGTTCGCGACCGAAGACATGGACGCGCTTGGTTTCCAAGGAGGCCGCTACCCGATGCCCGGGGCCGCAGGCGGGTATTTGATGTTGAAGGCCGGGGCCCGGTGCCTTACGACGCCTAACCTCGATACCACTTACCAATTGTACGTCGATGCGACGTCGGCGAATGGTATTTCGGTTACGATACCTGAGACCCAGCAAGAAGGAGCTAACCACGTTACAACCTATACTAATGCCGGCCACGAATGCGACGACTATATCGGCGCCCCGTATTGCTCCGAAACGGGAGACGTTACGGCCGCGGCGTCCGTGATATTCTCCGTCTGGGGTTACTACTACGCGCCGTAAAAAACCGCGGCCAAAAGCGCCCTTAGCGGTATATAGCTTTTACCTTGCCTAACGAGGCCGGCATTACCGCGGACGCGCCGCGGGCGTCTATGTCGAACTCGATTATATAGTATGGACTATATTGTATCCCCCATATAGCGGCGCCGTACGTAGACGGCTTGGACGAGTCGCCGTAGGCTAAGTGCCAAACTTGGCCGTTCGTAACGGTCCACGTACTAACGAGCGAACCGGCCGGGAATGTCGTTATGCAACAAGGCTTCGACCCTTGCCCCGGGCTGGCTACGAAATATGGGCCCTCGCCGTAGTTCCCGCGGCGGGCGTATTCGGCGCCGTGGCATTCAAGCATGGTAGCAGGCCAACCGACACAATTCCACGTCCCTGCGTTAGCGCCGGTGCGCGTATAACGGCGAAAACCCCCTTTGTCGCCCCATCGATTTACGTAATAGTAGTCACCGTCCCAGAAGATATTTTGAGGAGTAATTACGGGATATGACGTAACGGGGTTGCCGCCGCTTAGGCGGAATACTTTAATCGCTCTATCGTTAGTATCGCCAAGCGCTACGTAACCGGCCCCCAGGTGCGTACGGGAGCCGCTACGAAGCGAATATACGTTGCCGTTTATAAGTCGTACCCGCCTTAAGTAAGTCCCAGTTAACGTGTAAATCCGTAGGTAGTTATAGTTGTTAACGTTTTCGGAAATATAGACGTAATTCCCTTCGCGGTATATACCGTGGTAACGTCCTATGGGAAAAGAACTTATTATCGAACCGATCGTCGCCCGGGCCGGCGCCGCGGCCTGGAGCACCGCAATCGCCACTACGCACGCTATCGTCACCCTTTTCGTCATCGCTCCTCCTCTCCGAAGGTCCACTCCGGAAAAGTCCCTCTTCTATATATCTTGTAGCACTTTGGGGCGCCGGTGTCAAGGTAAATAAAAGCGCCGTAAATAATCGGGGCTTGATACGAATTTATGTCAATTAATACGTAAACGCTAATGGCCGAAAACAACGACTGGAGCGGGATGAAGGCCGCGGCCTGGCGCGGCAAGGTGGGCGAGATGCTGGAGGGCATGCGCGCCGACCTGCGCCGGCTCAGCGCCGACGTCGAGCGCGTGGGCGACACGGTCCACCGCCACGCCGCCGATATCGCCGTCATTGACGACCGCTGCCGCGAGCGCTGCGCCCGGGCGGAGCTTTCAGGCCGCGCCCGGGCCATCGTCGGCAGCGCCGTCGTGATGGCCGTGGCCTCGGTCGTCGTCGCGCTCGTCAGCCTGCTGGGGGGATGAGATGAACGGATTTAAATCGAGGAAGTTCATGCTGGCGGCGCTGGGGGTAGTGGGCGGCATCGTCGCGGCGTTCGTGCTGCCGGCCTTGGGGCCGTTCGCCTGGCTGCGGGAGCACACGGTGGGGGTGTTCGCCGCGGCCTGCTCGCTCGCCGCCGCGTACATCGCCGGCAACGCCATAATGGACCGCCGGCACGCGGGGGGCGGCTAACGTCGTCAAGACCTCGTACGGCGCCGTGCGTTTTTCTTATCCCTCCTCTCGACGACTAGCGGCGAACGTGATATAATACAATCCGACGTTTCCGAAGTATTGAGGGGTATCATCGTAGGCCGATTGTAACGAGAGGAGGACGAAGGTGAGATCTGCAAACGTGTGGGGCCTTTGGGGTCTAATTACGCTGGGTCTCGTCGCCGCGGCGGTAGCGGCGGTGCAGGGTCCGGCGGCCCAAGACTGGTGGCGTTATCTGCTGCTGCGAACCCTTGACGACGAGGAGGGGTTGGCTAACGCGACGCTATACGTCGGCGATTTGACTAGCCGTACCCTTGAGGCGGTGGCGACGTTCGAACCGGGTTTCGTTATATCGGACGCCGTGCCAGACCCTGCATGGGAATACTTACTCGTTGCGGGTTTTACGTACAATGGGACCGGAGAGATAACCCGTTTCTACAAGGTGGCGTTAGGTGAGGGTGGGGAAAGCGAAACCATCTTCGAGGACCGTTACCGGAGGCACGACTACACGTACGTTTTGCCCGTACCCGAGGAGGGCGTGTTCTACTTCAACCGGTCTTCCTCCGAGCGGGCTTCGGAGGAGGCCGAGCCACAGCCGCGGACGACCCTTTATCGTTACGCGCCGGGAACGGGAATCGAGGAAATGGCGGAGGTCGAGGGGAACGTTGGGTTTTGCGGCGTAGCGGGGGAAAACAAGTTCTACGTCGACTACGACGAGTGGCGGCCCGAAGGGCGGACTGCGGTATTCGGCTACTACGACGTGGCGACGGGGGAATTGACGGACTCGGGATTCGAGCCGCCGGACAGGCATTGGAACCCGGGGGAGGCGCCTGACACGCCGGCGGTGCCGGGAGAGGGGCCGTTGACTTATGGCCTCGGCGTAGTGAAGTGCGGCTCGGGCTACGGCATCGACTACTACTTCCGCGAACCCGACGACCCGGACGATTATCGTAACATTAAAGTGGAAGAGACTACGGCCGGGTTCTTTTTATGTCGGTACCGCGAGGTGATCGTCTACATCCCCGAACTCGACGTGGAGGAGAACGGCATCCGCATCGTGACGAAGTACCTCGACACCACGTACGGCGAGCCGTTCCCGTTGCCGACGGATCCGGCCCGGGGCGACCTGAAAAAACAGAGATGGGAATACGAACTGCTTTACGTCGAGTGAGAGGCGCCGCGGGGATTTAGCGGGGCCGGCCTCGCGCCACCCGAGGGGTAGTCCAGGCCCCTTTCCTCACCCTATCTGGGGGTTGAAGCCCCCGGTTTTTGTTTGCGGCGCCGGAAGCGCAAACCCTCCTTATAATCCCCCCGGTTGAACCCTTTTAATCGCGTATGAACACGCCTAAGCCGTTGATTCCGCGGCGCGCTATGTTTAACTACTTGGGAGCGGCGCGACGCCTCGCGCCGGGCCGTACCGCCGGTACCGTCGGCGGTAAACGTCGGGCGTTTTGCGCCGCGTGCCGAATCTGCTATACTGGTAACGTTACTGTAGACACAGGTCAACGTTTACACGCGGAGGAGGCGGGCTGTGAAGAAGGCTTTGGGTTATATGGCGTTTTTAGCAAGTGCCGGGGCGTGGACGCTCGTTGCCGCGGCGCCCGTGGACGAGGCCGAGCCGCCGCGGTTGGAATACGTTTACGCCGGCGAGTGGGGAGGAGTTTCGGCCGTGGACGGCGAGCCGCTGTCGCCGTGGGGCGTGGCGACCGCGCCGGACGGCGACGTCTACGTTACCGTTTGTCTGCACGATCGAATCGAGTGTTTTACCTCCGCGGGTTCCCTGGCCGGCTCGTGGGGCACGAGCGGCGAAGGGCCCGGCGAGTTCCACGTGCCCTCGGGTGTAGCCGTAGCGGACGACGGCGACGTTTACGTCGCGGACTCCTTCAACAACCGCGTACAGTACTTCACCTCGAGCGGTTCGTACCTCGGCGCGTGGGGTAGTGAGGGCGACGGCCCTGGTGAGTTCGATGTCCCGAACGGGATAGCCGTGGCGCCGAACGGAACGGTTTACGTGGCCGATAGGAATAACGACCGGGTTCAATACTTCTCCGTCGACGGCTCGTACCTCGGCGCGTGGGGCTCGGCCGGCTCGGGCGAGCGTGAATTCGACAGCCCGGTCGACGTGGCCGTCTCGCGCGACGGCGTGGTCTACGTCGTCGACGTCGGCAACGCCCGCGTACAATATTTCGACGCGGCCGGCGTCTTCAAGGGCGCGTGGGGGTCGCCCGCCTCGGGGCCGGGGGAATTGAAATGGCCCTGGGCCGTAGCGGTCGGGCCGGAGGGCAACGTCTTCGTCGCCGACGACGAGACGAACCGGATTTGCGTGTACGACGAGGCCGGGTCGTTTCTAACGTCGTGGGGTTCGAAGGGGGCGGGCGCGGGGGAGTTCAACTGGCCCCGCGGCCTGGCCGTCGCGAGCGACGGCGTGGTCTACGTCGCGGATATATTAAACCGTCGCATCCAATACTTCCGCAGGAATAATCCGTAAACCAGCGGAAACGAAATACGGGGGGCTGAGATGGGAAATCGCAAAAGAGGCGGCGACGACGTCGCGAGTTGCCCGCCGTCGCCGCTGCGGTTCGAATCGTTACCAACCCCGGGTACCCCGGAGAAGTTGAGGGTATTGCGGGCGCTGCAGCACCTACACCGGGACGCCCACGGGAAAAGGGTTATCACGGCCGAGTTGCTCGAGTTGATGACCGGCATCAGCGCCGTCAAATGCCGCAAGATTATGGAGGAACTCGAGCGTGAAGGGTACGCGGAGCCGGCCGACGGCGGTTGGAAGTGGACCGGTAAAACCTCCGTTTAATACCTCGCTAGTCTACCTATCAATCCGTTCCGATTATAGAAAGATGAAACTCGCCTACGTCGAGTGGCTCGACGCCTCCTATCAGGAGGGGCCCCTGGGCGAGGACGACTTCGAGCCTCGCGTCGTTCTCGTCTCCGCCGGCCTGCTCGCCCGCGAGGACGACGAGACCATAACCGTCGCCTCCGACTACGACGTGCGCGCCGGCGAGTGGCGCCACGTGAGCCATATCCCCAAAGTCAACGTAATCCGTAAAAAAATACTCGAGCCGACCCGGGCCCGCTCGGGCCGGTAACGAGGTATTGGGGGGAGTACCATGCCGCGCCTCTATTGGCGGCCGGCGCGGGGGTTCGCCGCGCGGCCGGCCGAATTTAACGTAGATTGGGTCGTACTGCATTACACCGCCGGCTCGCACCCGGGCGACCTGAATTGGCTCGCGCGCTCGCCCCGGCCCGCCTGTCCGTCGGCGCACTTCTACATATGCCCCGAAGGCGACGTCTATCAACTCGTCCGCCTGGAGAACGTCGCCTTTCACGCCGGCATCACGTGGAGCAGGCCGTACACCTGGCGGTGGCGGCGCTGGCGCGCGTTCCGGCCCAACGAGCGCTCCGTCGGCATTGAGATCTCCAACCTCGGCCCGCCCCGCAAATTCGCCGAGGCGCAGTACCGCGCGCTGGCCTTCCTCCTGCCGCTGCTCCTCGCGCGCTTCGACGTCCCCCTGCAAACGCTGCCCGACCCTTGGCTCGGCTGCGACCCGCGCGTCAGCCGCGAGCACGGCGGCGACGCGTACGGCCTCGACGAGCTCGACGGCTTCCGCGGCCTACTGGCGCACGGCAACCTTCACTACTCCAAGACGGACCCGGGCCTTCTCTTCGACTGGGACCGCCTCCGCGCGCTGGAGGCCATGGCGAGTCCGCCGGCGTTCGCCACCTACGTCATCTGGCGGGGCGACCCGACGCTTATACCTGACGAGGGGGTGCCTTACCCGTGAAGATGTTAAAACGGCTTACCATCCCGCTGTTAATTGCCGTCGTAGTCGTGATCGGCGCGCTGGCGGTGAGGTGGTTGTTCGTGAGGGGGGAGGGGCCGGCTCGAGCGCCCGCTCGAGCTGCGGACCAACCGCCGCCCGGCTGGCGCGTCGCCGACGAGGAACGAACGTCGTCGGCGCTCCAGCGGCTCAACCCGCTGCACCGGCCTGGCGAGGCCGACGTCGTCATGAAGGATTGGCCGGCGGGCTCGCGCGTCGTGAGGATTGAGACCGAGGGCGGCGAGGAAGTCGAGCTCGGCATCCTGCCCGGCGGCGAGGTGGCGGTTCCCGAAGGCCAGCCACACAGCGTTACCGTCTACCACAAGCCCGAACCGGCCGTAGCGCTCGAGCTAAGACCCTTCGTCGGCGCCGGCCTGAGTATTGACGGCCCGGCCGTCGTCGCGGGCGTGGACGTCGTACGGGCGTGGCGGCTGCACCTGGGCCCGGGCGTCGCCGTCGCCTTCCCGGATAGAGAGGTAGCCGCCGTCGGTACCCTCGGCTACAGCGTCTGGCGCAACGTCGACGTACGCCTCGCCGGCGGCTACGGCACCGCGGGAGGCACGGCTGCGGTGGGGGTGTCGCTCGCGATAGAATAGCGAAGGGATAAACGACGAAGCCGCCCGTCCGGGCGGCTTTTTATGTGGGGGCGAGAGGATTTGAACCTCCGACCTTCTGCTCCCAAAGCAGACGCGCTGCCGACCTGCGCTACGCCCCCGAAATCTTGCTGTTGTTTAACTTCCTGATATTACAAGTATTTGTAAGATTGTGCATATTTTGCATAGTTTGCGTGACGGGTATACCGAAATAGAATTATGGCAAAAATAAGGCAAACCTAACTTTTGCGGTCAAGTTTATTGAGAGCCGCGCGTTTCCTCTCATCTACGAGCTTAAGGTACCGCTCCGTCGTCGTTAGGCTCGTGTGTCCTAAAATCTCTTTCACCGTGTATATATCTACGCCGGATTGTAGTAGCGCCGTAGCGCAATTGTGCCTGAACTCCATGAATTTGAAGTCGACCCCTATCGCTTTTTTAGCCCGTTCAAATCGGCGTTTGAAGTCGACGATGTGGTCAACGTTTCGGCCAGGGAATAGGTAATCGTTTCCATTGTCATTACTACGCCGGGCCAGTACCTCGTGAACCGTGTCGTTCAACGGTAACGTCAACGTTAGCTCGCCGCGCCGTTTCGACACGACTACCGTAAGCATACGCCGTTCGGCGTCTACATCTTCCCCCTTTATTTTTAATATATCTCCGCGCCTAAGTCCAGTATGAAATGCGATTACCGACAAGTCATACAGCAACTGGTCGTTCTTACGACAGTAGTCGAAGTAAGCATCGAGTTCTCGCTCAGAGAGTAACCTTATAGGCCGGCGTTTCTCCGGGAGCTTCTTGACGCCGACGGCCGGGTTCTTCTCGATGATTTCCCGCTGGATCCCGAAGTTGAAGAAATGCTTCAACGTCGTGAGTTCGCGGTTCACGGCTGGATACTCTCCGCTTTTAGCCCGGCGGCTAAGGTAGTTTTCGACGTCGGCGCGTTTGATACTCCTCACTCCTACGTTACCGGCGAATTCCAAGAACCTGCCGAGGTAGGTCCGTTTCAAAGACACCGTCTTCGTCGTGTTCCTCGCTTCGCAATAGGCGAGATACACGTCGATAAGATCTTCCATCCGGATGTCGCCGTCGATGAAAGGGGACTTACCTTGAGCGACCGTTAGTTCGAGGCGACCGCGCGCGGCTTCGGCCGCGGCTTTATTTTTTACCCCGAGCGACCGCCGTATACGCCGGCCGTTTACGACGATATCTACGTAGTAAGTTTTCCCTATTTTAAATATCCGGGCCATCTCGACAACACCCTAATCGTCGCCTTTTTCCGCCTCGTTGATTAGCCACAACAACTGGAATACCGCGTTAAGGAGATTTTCGTCCAAACCGTTCAGCTTGACGATGGCTATCCCTTCCCGTATAAATTTTTCCGACAGCACTTTCCTTGTTTCGGCGTCGACCGTTTCAGGGCACTCCTCCGGCAACGCCATCGCGAGCCCGTCGTATTCGACCCCTGGTAACTCCAAGCAGTAGTCTACGCCTCGGTCTTGCAGGTTGAGCACTCGGTCGAGGAGCGCCTCTAACTTTCCCAACCGGTCCTCCAATACTTTTATCCCCTCGAGTTTTCTCCAAATGGTTTCGAGATCGCTCTCCACGGATTCCGCAGCATTTTCCGGTGTACCACCGCCCCGTCCTGCGACTAGGAAGACGGATACCGGGATGCCGAAAAAGGCGGCGATCTTCCTCAACGTATTCAACCGCGGCCTCCGCGTTTTCCCTTTAATGATATTGTAAATTGCTTGTGGCGCGACCCCGGTTTTTTCAGCGAGTTCCGGCACTGATACACCTTTTTCTTCCATCTTCGCCTTTAGTAATTCGTGCAGTTCCATATCGTTCTCACTTTAGGCGTATTTAATGGTTTACGGGTTTTAGGGTTTCAGGGTCACGCCTTTGCCATATTAAAGATTGACATTCGGGGCCTCTTGTGTTAAAATCGCGCATAAATAGTTTTTAGCATATTTCTCAGGCGATTGCAAGTAAAAAGGGTATTCCAGGAAAAACTCGAGCTGAAAGGGTCAAAGGCAAACGTAAGTCTAGGAGGTATAAATGATTAAGGAAAACGCGGCCGGCGATAAAAAATCGACTGCGATAGACGGTCGGATCGAAAATAGTTTCGAGAGGCTATATACCGTGGCTCAGGTCGCGCGTATCCTGGTCCGCGACCCTAGCACGATAACACGATGGTGCCAATTATTCGCGGCTACTGGGAAGTTCGGGCTTCGCGCGGTTCGGCTGGGCGGCGGTTGGCGCGTCCGCCGAGGTGATGTCGAGAAGGCCATCGAGCGGGGCGTACAATTGCCGCGAAAACGGGGCCGGCCGCGGAAGAAAAAAGTTTTGGAGTAAGTGGCCGGCCGGGTCTTAACTGGGCTAAGGTCCTACTCGTAGCTGCGTTGTGATCCTAACGTTTAACCAGTACTTAGCCGAAGTGCGGAAGATGAATCGTACGAAAAGCGGTTACACAATAGCGAGAGGTAAGAAAAATGGAATCCGAGAAATTTAGACGAGAGGTCGACGGGTTTAAGTCGCGCGTCGATATCGTAGAGGTCGTACGTAAACACGTAGAACTCGATCAGAATTTGAAAGGCATTTGCCCGTTTCACGACGACACAAAGCCGAGCTTTTCGGTTAACCGCCAAGGGCAATATTTCCATTGCTTCGGCTGCGGCGCCGGCGGTGACGTTATCAAATTTGTTGAGCGTATCGACGGAGTAAGTTTTCGGGAAGCGATAAGAAAGCTCGCCGCAGAGTACGGTGTTACTGTACCGCTAATAACGCCCGCCGATCTGAAGACACTCGAGAGAGAAAGGGCTATCGAGAGCGTCCGGAATGAAACGGTCAGGTTTTACGAGAAGCGCATTTCACCGGAAGCAATGCAGTATCTCACGAACGGACGCGGGCTAGAAGAAGAGACGATCAAAAAGTTCCGGTTAGGTTACGCGGACGGCGAGTTAAAGCGTCATCTTGTCCAGGAGTTAAAAATCCCGATCGACTTGTGTGTTGAAGCTGGGGTGCTTAAACAACACGAAAACGGGTCGGCTCGGGATTTTTTCTATAACAGGATAATTATCCCGAATTTAAAACAGGGTCGCGTCGTCGGTATCTCGGGCCGAAGCTTAGATGGGGGTAAACCGAAATACCTAAATTTACCTGGCCCAATATCCAACCTTTTCAACGAGGATGCGCTAGCTGCCGATAAGGTAGTCGTAGCCGAAGGGCAGTTCGACGTTGTTGCATCGGAGCAGGCCGGTAATCCAGCCGTTGGAGTATTTAGCGCATCTAGTTTTCGAGAGAGCCTTGTATCGAAGTTCTCTCGATGCTCGGAAATATATATTTGCACTGACAACGACGAGGCCGGGAGGAAAGGGGCGCTGAAGATCGCCGAGCAAATCGGCGAAAGGGCGAGGATAGTGAAACTACCCCTCGGGTTGGATATTAACGACTACTTAAGGGACACGTCACCGGAGGATTTCCGAAGACTATTGGAAAACTCTGTAAGTACTACGGAGTATAAAATCGGCCTGATACCTACCAAAGTGAAAAAAACAAACCTCCTCCGATATCTCGAACCCGTTTTGCAAGATCTTGCGGTAAAGGACGAACCTCAGTCGGAAGCGATACTTAAGAACGTGATAGCGCCGAGGTTCAGCTTCGATAGTAGAGATACCGAAAGTTATAGGAAATTAATTAAGGAAAAACGAAAGGGGAAGTTGAAGGGCTCGAGGTCAGGCAAAAAGGACCCGGCCGGTAAGACCGACGACGTTACCGCCAGGTTCGACGGGCTCGTCGATTTGGTCGAGTCTAATGGCGACGTCGCGTTCCTCATCAAGGAAGGAGACGGTCTATTAATTACCGCGGACGTCGTACGAAACCTGGTAAGGAGCATACCCCCCGCTAAAAATAAAATCCCTTGGATGTTACCTAACGGCGGCGCAATTATAACGCATTACGATCGAATTAGCGATATCGGTCTGGGCAGGTTCGTTGGAGAATTATACGACGACCTGGTTTCTTACCATAAGAGTATTTCCGAATTACCGCGCGAGGAAATGTATGACCTCTTTGCGGTATGGGATTTCCATTCGTTTTTACCGGAGAAGTTTAATTTCTCGCCGGTCTTGTATCTTTTTGCGATCCCCGAGAGGGGTAAGACCCGGACCGGTAAAGGACTGACATACGTGGGTTACCGGGGGATCCACGTTGAGTCGCTCCGCGACCCATATATTATCAGGGTCGCCGAATATTTTGGGGCAACTTTGTTTTTCGATGTGAGGGACCTGTGGCGGAAAGCTGAGCGGCTCGGTTGCGAGGATATCGTGCTTCACCGTTTCGAAAAGGGGGTTCTGGTACCGAGAGTCAACCGTCCCGAGCAAGGTCCTCATAAAGATATCGATTACTATAAAGTTTTCGGGCCAACTATTATTGCTACAAACCGCCCGGTTGACGAGATCCTCGAGACCAGGGCACTCACGATAAATATGCCGGACTCGCGAAGGACTTTCGAAAACGACGTCACGCCGGAAACCGCGTTGCCTTTGAAAGAACGTCTTTTAGCGTTTCGAGCGGCTTACCTGGATCGGGAGTTACCCGATATTAAGAAGCCGGTCCCGGGCCGGCTAGGGGATATAACGAAACCCTTGGTTCAAACTGTCCGGGCGGTAAAACCGGATCACGAGAATCGATTACTCGCATTGATAAGCGATATAAAGGAGAGCAGGTCCATTATAAAAGCGGGGAGTAGAGAAGGGGAATTGATAGGCGTGATACGTACTTCGTGTGAAAAGGTGAACCGCAATTTATTATTAATTAAGGATATCGCCGAAGGATTTAACTCCGGTAAGATCGATAGGTTTTACCTCGGAAACAAAGCGATAACGGGTATGTTACGGGCGCTGGGTTTCGAAACCACAAGGGGAGAAAGGGGAGCAACGGCTATCGTTTGGAACGAGGAACTAATCCGGCGCTTAAGTGAAGATTTCGGTTTGTCCCCGCCTGACTCAACAGGCAGGAATACCGAAGGACCTGAAGGTATTGAAGGAAATGAAGGGGCGGAAGGGTTTTGAGGTTATAGCTTACGTGTCGTAGTTTATGTTAATAGCTTTTTAAACCTAAAAAGAGACGCACCGTTATGGGCTTTTTTTCATTCATTTCCTTCAATTGCTTCAAAACGACCGTAGATCTTATTCCAACCTGTTCGAAAGCCGCGGGGTTGCCGTGGCGCCAATTTCGCGATTTTTCAAGCGTTCGATTTTAATTCAGTTAAGTCGGGGGTTTTGAGTAAGTTTTATACAATCCTCGGGGACAAACCCCGTGGCCCACTTTAGCCCACGGGTAGGAGCGACGCAGATGGCGAAAACGACCCGTGATACCCCCGAGCCGAAAAGGGGCCTAAAACACGCCTTAAAGCCGCACGTGCGTCATCGCCCCCTTCGACTGTTACGGCTGACCGGCTGGCTTAAGGGCGCGAGGTGGGCGGGAAAGGGCGTCGCGGGGGCGGAGGGAGAAGCAAACGAACCGGTAGACGCGGAGGTCGTACGCCGCGCAATGGTTAAGAAAAACTGACCGCGGGCTACGGGGTCAGGTAGTACCCGAGTTCCGCTGAAAGGATGGTTGCGATTATGGCGCGCGCAAAGAAAGAAAAGGTGGTCTCAGTAGCAGGTGTCGTCAGGTCGCCGAAGTGGATTGACGAATACTACGCGGAGGTGCTGGCCGTCGCCAAGAGCGCAGGGCGGCCGATTTGCGGGGCCAAAAATCGCAACGGAAAGCCGTGCCGCCGGAGGCCCGAAGCGAATAAACGAAGCGGGAGGTGCAAATTGCACGGCGCTCGCGGGGGCCGTCTCCCCACGCACGGGAAATACGCCCGCTTT
>JAUWLW010000058.1 GCA_030613505.1 Candidatus Zixiibacteriota bacterium | reverse complement strand
CCTTCGCGCCGGTCTTTTTTTGTTTTAACTATTTGTTATTTTCTGCTATAGTTAGTATTAGAGGGCAGTAGCCCGAGGAGGTAAAGGGAAATGAGTAAGCTCGCGATAACTACGGCCGCGGCGCTCGGCGCGCTGGCGGCCTTTTGTGCTTACGGCGCTTGGGTGTACGAGGGCCAGTGGCGGTCGCCTAAGGCTAACACAAGAGCTTTCGCGCGCCCTGTCGGCGTTACGGGCGCCCCCAACGGCCGCATATACCTAGCAAACACTTACTTCGACCGAGTCCATTATTACGGGCCTAAAGGTAAGTTCTTAGGCATGTGGGGCTCCTACGGCCAGGGGGAAGGCCAATTCGACGGGCCGTGCGGCGTAGCGGTCGCCCCTAACGGCAACGTCTACGTGGCCGATGTACGTAATTTCCGGTTTCAGTATTTCACGCCAAACGGTTCTTTTTTGGGCGTTATTGCCGCCCAACTCACTCGTCCCAACGGCGTCGCAGTCGCCGCAAACGGAACTGTCTACGTAACGGAATTATGGGAAGCTCACGGCGTAGCGTATTTCACCTCTACCGGTTCATACCTGGGGCGGTGGGGCGGCCTAGGGTCCGGTGAGGGCCAATTCGATGCCCCTTACGCCGTCGCAGTGGGTCCTAACGGTAACGTCTACGTTATAGATACTTCCAACCACCGCGTGCAATACTTCACGCCCACGGGGTCCTTTTTAGGCAAGTGGGGTAGCGTAGGGTCCGGCCCGGGTCAATTCGCGGCCCCGAACGGTATCGCCGTAGCGCCCGACGGGACCGTTTTCGTTTGCGACTGCTTTAATCGCCGCATCCAATACTTCACGGCGACAGGGTCTTATTTGGGCCAGTGGGGTACTACAGGGACCGGGAAAGGCCAGTTCCTGTATCCTACCAGGGTGGGCCTTTCTTGGGACGGCACCCGCGTTTACGTTACCGACCGAGATAACCCTCGTGTCCAATACTTCCGCGAATCGCCGAGTAATGTCGTCCCGTCCTCCCTCGGCCGCGTGAAGGCGTTGTTTAGGTAGGGGCCAATAGATTAAGACCGTTTTAATTGCCGCAACGGCTTTCGCGTTCGCCAACGCCCCGCCTAAACCCGGATAAAGTAAATGTATAAATACGAAAAGGGAAAGGAAATAGCCGCCGCGAAGGCCGAATACGAGGCCAAGCGCGACGCGGCTAAGGCCGAAAGCGAGGCCAAGCGCGACGCGGCTAAGGCGGAATACGACGCCAAGATTGCCGAAATAAAACTTAAATACGCCGCCAAGTAGCGGAGCCGAGCTTCGGCCCCGTGTGGCTCCGCTTATACGCCCGCCTCCCCTACATCATTAGGCCGCGTTAAGGCGTTGTTTAAATAGTCGGGGCGGTCAGGCCACAATAAAAAACCCGCCCGGGAGGTCGGGTTTTTATTTTGGGTTATTTTTTACGAGGTTCGCAAACTTTTCCCCCTTTTTAATATAGTCCGCGAAAGCCTTATCGCGCTTAGCTTTAAGTTTTAATTCGGGATTTAACGTTACCGCTTTTGATAGGGCTTCGTAGCATTCTTCAATAAGCCCTTGTATGGCTAATACGCGAGCTTTATTATAGTGGGGTTCGGCGATTTCCGGGTTTAAGTCTATTGCTTTATTAAACGATTCTAATGCGTTTTCCAAATCGGGAGGGGTTAAAATCGCATATAATTGGCCTTTTTCGTTATACGCTGTTTGCAAATCGGGTTTGATTTCTAGCGCGCGGTTAAACGTATCCATAGCTTCTAGAAAGTCGGGGGGTTCTAGATAAAGGAGTGTAGTACCTTTTTCAACAAAGGCTTCGGCGTAGTCGTTTTTACGTTCTAGTACGAAATCTATATGTTCGAGAGCATCCTGTAGTCGGGGAGGTTTGATTTCTCTATACGTTAACGCAAGATTTAGGTGAGCCTCCAATAAATCGGTTCTAATTTGTATAGCTTTTTCGAAATTCTTTATAGCTTCTTTTAGACGAGGGGGGTCAACCCTTTTTAAGGCTAAGCCTTTGCTGTTGTACGCGCTTGCGTAATTCCTGTCCTTTTTTATTGCTAAGTCGTAGTACTTTATAGCTTCTTCTAATCGCGGAGGCTTTTGCTCACGTAAAGCGTTGCCTTTAAAATTGTAGCCTTTTGGGTTTTCCGGTTCCAGTTCTATAGCTTTATCGTAAGTTTTTAAAGCCTCTTCTATTCTAGGGGGTTTAAACTGTCTTAGGGTATAGCCTTTATTTAAATAACCGGAGTAAAAATTCGGTTTTATTTCTATCGCTTTTTCTATCAGTTCTATGCTTTTTTCGAGTTTCGGCGCGGCGATTTTGGTTAAACTATAACTCATATTGTAAAGACTCCCGGCTTCATTCTCCGGGTCTTTAGCTATTTCCGAACATATTTTGAAAGCACGGTAAGCTTCTTTGTGGTTTCCCGCGGATCCTAGGATTATCCCTGCTTTGTTTATTAAATTCAAATCGTCCACAAATTTATTTTCGGCGGCTGCTAATATAAAGCGTGCTTCTGATACCGTTTTGGGTAGGTTATATATTATTTTTTTTATTAAATCCGTTTTTTCTTCGGTTATATCGTCTCCTAACGGTGCTTTATTAGGTACTCCCCGGGTCGTGTTCCTAAACGTGTTCTCGATTTCCTTTATACGATCTACCCTTTTTACCGTCTCTCGCTCTAAAGTTTTTATCCTATCAACGGTTCGTTCTATTTCCATTAGCCTATCGGAATATCTCTTTTCCGTTTTATATTGGCGATACTTATCTATTCCGAAAAGGATAACTATTATTAATCCAGCTAGGCTAATTATTATATGTATCCGGCTTTCGTGCCAATCGATTTCTTTTTGTAAGAGTTCGAAATATTTATCGTAATAATCTTTAGTGGCTTCTAATTTAGTATCAATGTTATTTATTTCTTTGTCTAGCTCGTGGAACTTTTCCGAACGATAAAAAAACCCGAGCTCTAGCTCGGGGCTAATTTCCAATTTCGGCGAAAAGTTAGTTTCTTTCGTACTGGTCTTTTCTTTCTTTTCGGTCTCCTCTTTTTCCTGTGCGATTCCTATTAAAGGTAATATTATCAATAAACCAGTAATTAATAAGTTTCTTAGCGTTTCCATTTTCCCCGCTCCTCAATAAAACATTTTACGGCGAGAAGTCGAACTTGTAGGTGAGGGAGGTGTCGCCGGCGGCGGGGCGGAAGCGCGCGCGGCGGGCCGCGGCCGTTACGGCGCTCTCCACCGCGGAGTTGCCGATGGTGGAGGAGACGACGTTGGCGCCGGTCACGGTTCCGTCCGCGGCCACCTTTATTCTCACGATGACGTGGCCTTCAAGGCCGGGGGTCCGGCCGAGCTCGCGGCTGTACGTGGAGCGTACGCCGCCCATGGCGCCGCTCAGGCCGCCGGTAATGGCGCCGCCGGTGCGCGCCGGGTCCTCGGCGCCGCCGCCCTCCGCCCGCAGCAGCCCCGCCAGCTTGGCCTTGCCCCGGGTCGTCGGCATCCTCTTCTCGGGGACTTCTTCCGCCAGCTTTTCTTTCTCTATGCGCGCCTTTTCGATCTCTTCCGCGATCTCCTCGGCCTTGGCGATGTCGCCAGCGTTTAACGCCGCCTCGAGTTGTGCGGTCAACCCCGCGATGCGGTCTTCGAGGGCCGAAATACGGGCGAGTTTGTCGCTTAGTTCTTGGCCAGGCAGATATATCTTAAAATAATACAACGGCGCGGCTATAATTATCGCGAGCACGACCACGCCGGCGGCTACGAAGAAGGGCAGGCGTCGGCGTCGCTTCATAGCTTTGCCCATCGTCGCGAGCTCGCGCTCCTCGTCGGCCAGGCGGACGCGCTCGGCGTCGAGTCGCTCGCGCTCGGAGGAAAGCCGCGAGACCTCGCCGTCGCGCTCCTCCTTGGCGTCCTTTACCTCTTCTTCGTACTGGGTTATGAGCCGCTGCCGTTCAGCGTCGCGCTCGGCGGCGAGGCGCCTAACCTCCTCGTCGCGCTCGGCCTCCAGGCGCTTGCGCTCTTCCTCCCGTTCGGCCTCCAGCCGCGCGAGCTCTTCTTCGCGCTCGGTGATGGTCTTCTCGAGCTGGTCGCGGAGCTCTTTTTCCTGTTCCTCGAGCACGGCCCGGTCCTCGGCGAGGGCGTCGCGCTCGGCGGCGATGCGCTTCTCCTCCTCGGCGCGGCCTACGGGCGTGAGCACTATGGCCGGCTTGCCCTCCCGGATGTTGCCGAGCCACGTGGCGAAGGCGCCGCGCTCACTCTTCTCGCGCGCCTCGTCGAAGAGCGCTTTGACGTGGACCAGGTTCTCGGCCTTGACCCAGGCCTTCTTGTCCGCCATCCGGATGTAGTCCGTTTGGCGAAACTTGCCGTCGTCGATCCAGGCCTTGATCTCGTCGACGGTGAGGGGGCCGTGTTCGGCGCCGTCGACGCGAATATAAAGTTCGATTTCCTTTTTTTCGTTCATATGCGACTCAGCGGCGGTTGCCGACGCTAACGCGGCAAGCTAACATACGCCCGGCGCTAAATCAAGGTCAAACCCGCGCGGCCTACGGATAGAAGAATAAGCCGACCAAAGCGTCGAACGCCATGTAGTTGTCGGCTTCCACCGGGGCGTCGTTGTACGTGACGGCGTCGCCGCCTAGGGTCGCTATGAACCGGCCGCGTAAATCGAAGCCGAAGTTTTCGGCGAGGTAGTATTCCATCCCGCCTTCGGCGAAAGCGCCCAGGCGGGTGGCTTTGTAATCTCCGGGCCCGGTCGCGGCCGGCACGGTCGCCTTGGAGACGGCCGCCGCGGCGCCGCCGCCGACGTACGGCATACACGGGAGGTAGTCGAAGCGGTAGTTCGCGCCGAGAAGGATGGGAATGACGTCGTAGCTCGCGACGTCGGCGCCCTCGAAGTCTTTGGGGTCGTGTTTTACGCGATAGCCGACGCCGGCCGTCAGGCTGAGGTTGGGCGTAAGGCATATGATGGCGCGGCCGTCCACTACCGCGGAAGCCCCCACGAGCTCGGCGTAATCGCCCACCGGCATGCCGAATCCGCCGCCCACGCCCAGCCCCAACACCATCGCGGAAGCCGGCGCCGCGGCCGAGAGAATTACTAAAACGTAACGCATATGTCACCTTACCTTTTTACGAGATTAGGCCGTCCCCGAAACGTAAATTAATATCACACCGGCCCCCGAAAAGCAAGGACTGCGGCGCTTTCCGTTAATAACTTGACTTTGCCGCGCCGGCCCTATATAATTTAAAGACGACCGGGCCGAAGTGGCGGAATTGGTAGACGCGCTAGATTCAGGATCTAGTGAAGGATTACTTCGTGCGGGTTCGAGTCCCGCCTTCGGCAAAAAGTGTTGACGGGTATAGTATTTAGATGGATCCGTAGGGCGGCCACGGTACTCGCGGCCGCGGCTTTTATGTGTTTCTCCGCGGCGGCCCAGCAGGGCGGGGACCTGGGCGAGCTGCTCTACGAGGGCCAAACGGCCCTCGCCGCGCGGGAATGGGGCGACGCCGTCGGCGCGTTCGAGCGCGCCCTTGTCCTCGACGCCGCCAACGCCGAGGCGCTCCGCGGCCTGGCCGAGGCGCACGAGGGCGCCGGCGACGACCGCGCCGCCCTCGACTACTACGGCCGCCTCCAGGCCGTAGCGGGGAAGTCGGCGGAGCTATCCTACAAGATCGCCTTCCTGGCCGAGAAGCTCGGCGAGCGGGCGCGGGCCGTCGCCGCGTACGAAGACGTGGTGAGGGGCGACCCCAATAATCTTAAGGCTTGGCGCGCGCTGGCCGACCTCTACGCCGCCGGCAGCGACTACAAGAACCAGGCCAAGGCGCTCGAGGAGCTCGTCGCGCGGGCCGGCGATACCGCCGACCGCCTTGAGCTCGCCGGCCTCTACGAGCACAAACTCGCCCGCGTCGACGACGCCGTCGCCGAATACGAGAGGGTGCTGCGGGCCGAGCCGCGCGACGTCCAGGGCCACGAGCGGCTGGCGGCGATATACTTCGGCCGGGGCGATTACGCGCGCGCCGCGGAGCATTACGAGGAGCTGAGCCGGCTCGAGCCGGACGAGGCAGACGCGTATTGGCATCTGGCCCAGGCCCGCCTCGCCCTCGACGACGAGTTCGGCGCGACCAAGGCGCTCGAGCGCGTAGTCAAGTTGCGGCCCCGCGACAGCGCGGCGTTGGTGCTTTTGGGCACCCTTTACAACCGTGCCGACGACTACGCGCGGGCGGAACGCACCCTCAAGGATGCGCTGGACGCCGGCGCCGGCGACGCCGAGGCGTATTGCCAGCTGGGCGTCGCGCAATTGGGCCTGGGGGATTACGTCCAGGCGCGTTCGTCGTTCGAGAAAGCGCTGGCGCGCGACGAGAACCACCAACTCGCGCTCGAGCGCTTCAGCGAACTCCTCTACCTCGACGGTAATTACGAGCGGGCGTTCCAATCCGCCGACCGCCTGGTGGGGCTGGTGCGCGGCAATATCCGGGGTCACTTATACCGGGGCCTCGCCGCCGCGGCTACCGGCCGGATGGAGGCCGCCGAGGACAGTCTGGAGAAGGTCATCAGGGCCGAGCCCTCCAACGTCGAAGCTCGCGTCGGCCTGGGGCGGGCGTACGTGGGCCGCGGGAAGTACCGCGACGCCCGGCGGGTGCTGGAGGCCGCGGGCTCGCCGCGCGAGTTGGCGGACGGCGTATACTACTATTTGGCGCGGGCCGGCGAGGGCTTGAAAGATTTCGACGCCGCCGCGACGTATTACCGCAAGGCCGAGGCCGAGAACCCGCGCTACTACGAGGCGTTCTACGACCACGGCCGGATGGAGTTCGGCCGCGAAAATTACGACGAGGCCGAGCCGGCGCTCGTGCGCGCTACCGAAATTGACCCCCACAAGGTAGACGCTTTCCTCTCGCTGGGTGAGCTTTACGAGAAGATGAAACGCTGGCCCGACGCGGTGCGCGCGTACGTCCGCGCCAAAGACGCCGACGACCGGCGAATAGAGGCGCACCTCGGCCTGGGCCGTTCGTACGTCGCGCTGGAGGATTGGAAGCCGGCGGAGCGCGAGCTCACGCGGGCGGTCGAAATAGACGCCGAATCGTTCGAGGCCCATTACCAGCTCGGCCGCCTGTACAAGGCGCAGGACCGGCTGGACGACGCCGTCGCCGAGTACGAGGAGGCGGTGTGGCTCAACGGTAAGCACGTGCGCGCGCGCACCGACCTCGGCTACGTTTACCTCCGCAAAGACCGGTACAACGACGCCGCGGCCGTGTTGAAGAAAGCCTGCGAGCTGGACAAGAGGGACCTCGACGGCCACTACCTGTTGGCCATCGCGTACGAGAACATGGAGGTGTACCCGGAGGCTATCAAGTATTACGAGAAGGCCCGCGGCCTGGCGCCCGAAAACTACGACGTCCAGACGGCCCTCGCGACGTGCTACCGCCACAACGCCGACTTCGACAAGGCCCTCGCGCTCTTCGACGAAATCAGCCGCGAGAGACCCGACGAGCCGTTCGCGTACGAGATGTTGGGCGACATATACCGCATCAAGGGTTCCGGGGCCAAGAAGTGGCGCCGCTTCGACCGCGAGCTCGAGTATTACGAGAACGCCTCCGATTATTACCGGAGATTCCTCGGCCTCGCCCCCGAGACCGAGAACCGCGTCTTCATCCTCAAGTTCCTGGACGGATACGAGCACTACCGTCTCCTCCAGGCACAGGAGCGCGAGGGCGTCGAGTTCTACGAGGAGTGGTAGCGGAGATGGCGGTGTAGAAAAAACGCGCCCCGCGGGGCGCTTTTGTATTCGCCGTCCGTTTCGGCTAGAAGTCCACGCGCGCCACCCCGGTAAGCAAAAACGAGTCCGGCATGAACGTGCGGACGTATTCATACGGTAACTCCGGCGTGACCTCACCGGTGATGATCAAATATTCGGCCCGGGCGCCGAGTGCTAAATTGGGCGTAAGCCGGAACTCGCAGCCGAAGGGTATGCCGAGGGCCGCCTTGACCTCGGTCTGGCTGTCGATTTCCACCCCGCTCAAAATTCCGGTAACCTTCCACGGGACGACGGCGACGCCGGCGGAAAAGCCCACGAACGGCTTGGCGGGGCCGACCGCGACGCCGAAGATAACGTTCTCTCGCACCGGGATAACTTTGAAGGACAATTCATAGCCCCTTAGCGGCTCGATTTCAAGTTCCTTGGCCTGGGAGCTGAAGCCGACGTCGGTGACGAGCTCGAGGGAGGGCGATACCTTCGCGGGATAACGCCACGCCGGCACGACGAAGCCGCCGCCTATCCAGTAGGACGCGCCCAGGTCTTCGTAATTCTTCCACAAGAATCCCCGGAGGGCAACCTCGGTCTCCAGGTCGCCGAAGGACGCAAGGCCGCCGTTGAAATAGACGCCGACGGCGGCGGCGCTCGGCGCTAAAGCCGCGGCTACCATCAGCGCAGGCCATATTAACTTCCCGCGCGTCATCACGTCATATCTCCTGGTTTGGTAATAAGTGGATTAGAAATTATATGGCGAAGCGGACCCCCACCTCGACTTTGAGGTCGGCGTCCGAGTCAGAACCGACGAAGAACAGGCCTCCCAAATCGAGGTAGGGCGATACGGGTGACCGCGGTATGTCGAAGTCGCAGCCGAAGGCGAAGTTGATGTACGCGCCGGTAGCGCTTGTGTCGCCTTTGGCTTCCTCTGGCCGCCGTTCGTCTTCGTCTTTGTCGAAGCGGTGCGCCAGGCCTAAGCCGAACGCCAGGTGCGGCTGGAAGATCGGATGTTCGTCGGGGATTACGTAAAACCTTCCCGCCGCGCCGCCGTAGATCGCGCCCGGGCCGCCGAACCCCAGCATTACCTCCGGCCCGAGGCATACGTACTGCGATTGGGTGAAGTCGTACTCGCCCTGGATGAAACCCTCGGTAAGGCCGCCGGCGCCTATGCCCACGGATAATCCCGATAAACCGGCAGGCGCCGCCACGGCCGCCGCGGCCGCCGCCGTTATTGCGAATGGAATGATAACTCGTTTACACATACGATACCTCCGACGTTAGGAACAAGCGATTACTTTTCAAACGGAATATAATAAATAAAGGCGACCAGCGCTACAATTATTTAACGTGGGTCCCGGCCGAGTATTCGGGAAGTTTACCCTACGCGTCTATCATCGCGCGGAGGATGGACTCAGTTTTCCCCAGCGCCTCTTCCAGCCCCTGCGCGGTTTTGGCGCCGGCCTGGGCGAAGTCCGCCTTGCCGCCGCCGCCCCCGCCGACCACTCTCGCCACCTCGCGCACGAGGTTGCCGGTGTGCGCCCCCGCCTTGACGGCCGCTTCGCCCGCGCCGGCGTAGAACGTGGCCTTGCCGCCCTCGTCCGTCGCGAAGACGGCGACGACGTCCGGATGGGCGGCGATCAGCGAGGAGGCCGCCTCCTTGACGGCGTCGGCCGCGGCACCCGCGAGCAGACCCGTCACCAGCCGCACCGGCCCCACCTTGACGGCGCCCTCGAGCAATCCGGCCGCTCGAGCCGAGGCGTCCTTCGACGTATATTGACGAAGCTTCTTCTCGAGCTCGCGGCGGTCGTCGAGCGCGCCCTGTACCCGCGACGGCAAATCCTCCCAGCCGGTCTTTATGATGCGGCTCGAGTCGTCGAGGATGCGGCGCATCTTCTGCGCGTACGCCAGCGCCGCCTCGCCCGCGACGGCCTCGATGCGGCGGACGCCGGCGGCTATGGCCTCCTCTTTGACGACGTAGAACGGCCCGACCTCGCCGGTGTTGCACAGGTGGGTCCCGCCGCACAGCTCGAGGCTGAGCTCCTCGCCCTCGGCGCCGATGCAGACGACGCGGCCTCGCTCGCCGTACTTCTCGCCGAAGAGCGCCATCGCGCCGCGCGCCTTGGCCTCCTCCACCTCCATATCGGTCCACCACACCGGCAAGTCCGCCATCACGTTGCGGGCTACGCGCGCCTCGACTTCCTCCACTTCCGCGGCCTCGAGCGCCCGGCTCGAGGCGAAGTCGAAGCGCAGGTACGCCGGCCCGACGTACGAGCCCGATTGCGTTGCGCCCTCGCCCAATACTTCGCGCAGCGCCGCGTGTAACAGGTGCGTTCCAGTGTGGTGCCGGGCGACGGCGAGCCGCCGCCCCCGGTCGACTTCGGCCGTTACGACGAAACCTTCTTCGAGCGCGCCCTCTTTCACCGCGCCGAAGTGAAGGTGATGGCCCGCGGCGGTCTTCGTCGTCTCGTCAACGTCGAACGTCGCGTCGTCGCTCGTGATAAGGCCGGCGTCGCCGTCCTGGCCTCCCGCTTCGGCGTAGAACGGCGTCATGTCGAGCACGACGACGGCCTCCGTCCCCTCCGTCGCCTCCTTGACGCGTCCCGCGGCGGTTATTATGGCCAGAACCTTGGCCGCGGCCGTCAGGTTTTCATAACCGATAAAGGCCGTGGGCGGCACGTCGTCGAGGTTGCCGGTTATGGGAAGCTGGTCGGCCGCGGTGGCGGCGGCGCGCGAGCGGTGGCGCTGGGCCGCCATCGCCTCGCCGAAGCCGGCCTCGTCGACCTCTATTCCATCCCATTCGGCGACCTCGGCCGTTACCTCGAGCGGAAGGCCGTAGGTGTCGTAGAGCGTGAAGGCCGTCTCTCCCGGCAGAATCCCGCCCTTCTTGACGGTGGCCAGCTTGGCGCGCAGGCGGTCCATACCGCGGGAGAGCGTGGAGAAGTAGTTCTCCTCCTCGCCGCGGATGACGCCCTCCGCGAACGAGCGCTGCGGCGGTAGATGTTTATAAACGTCGCCCATAACGTCGACCACCGGCTCGACCAGGCGGTGGAGCGCGGGTTCCTCCAGGCCGAGGAGGTAGGCGTGGAGGAGCGCGCGCCGGAGTAACTTGCGGACGACGTAGCCCCGTCCCTCGTTCGACGGCAGGACGTTCTCGGCGACGGCGAACGTCAGCGCCCGGGCGTGGTCGGCGACGATGTTCATCGACGAGCGCGTGCGGCCGTCGGCGCCGTAGTCCTTTTTCAATATCTCCTCGGCGCGCTTGATAATTGGAAGAAAGAGGTCGGTGTGGAAATTATCCTCGACGCCCTGGACCGCGAAGGCCAGGCGCTCGAGGCCCATGCCGGTGTCGATGCCGCGGTTCTTGAGCGGCAGCCGCGAGCCGTCCGGCTGTTGGTCGAACTGCGGAAAGACGAGGTTCCATACCTCGAGGAAGCGGTCGCAGTCGCAGTTAACGTGGCAGTCGTCGCGGCCGCAGCCGTACTCCTCGCCGGCGTAGTAATGTATTTCGGAGGAGGGGCCGCAGGCGCCGACGCCCCCCGCCGGCCCCCAGAAGTTGTCCTCGTCGTAGCGGCTGAGCCGCTCGGCGGGTATGCCGACCTCTTCGAGCCAGATGGCCGCGGCCTCGTCGTCGTCGACGTGGACCGTGGCGTAGAGCCGCTCGGCGTCGAGCTTCAGGACTTCGGTCAGGTATACCCACCCCCAAACGACGGCCTCGCGCTTGAAGTAGTCGCCGAAGGAGAAGTTGCCCAACATCTCGAAGAGGGTGTGGTGGCGGAGGGTGTGGCCCACCAGCGCGAGGTCCGAGTCCTTGCCGCCGGCGCGCAGGCACGGCTGGCAGCTGGCGGCGCGTGCGAACGTCAGCTCGACGGTCCCGGCGAAGTGGGGCTTGAACTGGACCATGCCGGCGGTCGTGAACAGCAGCGTCGGGTCGGCGGCGGGGACGAGCGGCGCCGGCGCGGCTATTTTATGGCCGCGCTCGACGAAGAAATCCAGGAAGGATTGACGGAGGTCGGAGGAGTTCAATTTACTACTCACCTTTCCAGATAGATCCGTTCTCGGACAAACACTCGTACGCGGCTTTTGATGCTAAATAGCACGTGAAACTATTGCTCACGAAAAAAAACTCCGAACCGGGTAAGCCGGCGTAAACACGCGCGTTATTGAGACCTCTTCGCGAACATTCCCCGATGTTGATAGCAGTAGGTTCACGATTAAGGTCAAATCGTAAGATAGTATCGAGCTTTAACGAAACGCTATTCTGGTTAATAACCTCGTACCCGCCCCTAACGGAGATAGGGCCGCCGACGTTGGAAAAACTATATCCGCCGGGTTCGGCACCCGAAAGCCTAATAATATACCACCAACAAGAAAAAACCGTTTTCGTTCCTTCCGGTTCGCCGTATAACCGCCCGCCGTTTATAATACAACGTGCTAAACCGGGTTTCCCGTATTCTTTTTTTTCCGTCTCCGTCGCCAACTCTACGGGTATTAACCTAAGTCCGTTAGCGGTCCGTTTTTCAACCAATAGAGCCTTCGTTGGAGGTTGGAAAAGGACGAATATTTTAAAATCGCTAGCTATTTTTTCAAGGACGTGATCAAAACTCGGAAACGGGTAGCTTAAATCGAATACGCGGTTGGGGTCCATGTCCCACTTAATAAAACCCTCGGCATAACGCCGGTCTATTTCTTCTTGGCCGTATTGTTCTTCGATCTTCCTAATAATACGCGGGAGTTCTTCCCGATAAGCAAAATGCCTTTTTATTAAATAGGTAATAAATAAATCCCGGTCTTCTTTAGTAACCTCCCAATCACTTACTCTTAATAATGGTAATCCGGCGTCGGCGCACCACGCGTTTTTACGGGCGTCGCCCCGTTTTTTCTCGGGTTTTTCGTGGCACGGCCCGTCGTATTCTACCGCGAAGACGGGGTATGTTTTTTCATCCAATACAACGTAATCGAATTCTGCATCCTCGAACGCTTTTTTCTCGTTTCTATCCAAATGATCGTTTTCCTGCTTCCCTATTACGGATTTAACTTTAGTTCTCCGATTAACGGTATAACCTGAACCGTTAATAGCTCGACTTATCGTCGGGCCTAGGGCCTTCTCCGTTTGGGTCACGTTAAATGGTATTTTCTGCACTGAGCGCCCGGCCGATGCTCTTTTGTCCCCGCTCGGCGAAGAACTAGAGGAACGATTGGCGTAGCGTTTTGGAGTCCATATACGAATTTTACATCGTTTAGTTTATAAGTTTAAATTAACCAAAAGTTACATCGGCACTACCGGCTAAATATGGTTTTGGGAGGTAATATAGGTATGTTCCTAATAATTCGCTCATTATTAAAAGTGGGAAATTAACTAAGGCATAATTTAATAATACGGAATATGCGTAAGATTGGGGGGATTCTACAGTCTTTACCCATTCAGGGGCATGATATCGGGCTTGCGAACATAATCCGAAACCCAGTAGATACTGGACTTCCAACAACGGAATATTACCTATACGACCTTTTTTACCTTGAGGGTAATGGAGAGAAAAATGCCTTCCCATTTTTTCTAGTTCGAATACCGGTTTGGCCCCTATTTGTTTACCAGGGTCGTAATCGGGTAGCCCTTTTACACCCAACCCTATTTTATCAGAGATGTGGGGCATTAAACTTAGCAGTTCCGTTAAAGTAAAATTATTTTTTGGCTCGTTTGCTGGGGTTAAATAAATCGAGAGTTCCGACCTTAAACAATCATGTAGACGGGGAAATTCCCCTGCTTTTTCTATCGTGACGGAATTATCTTTTTTCGCGAACGTTAAACCGTGGCCCTCCACTTCTGATTCGTATTTATAAGTACAAAATATCAAGGATTTAGCGTAGTTAACCATACCGTAGAAAATAAGCGTAGGTTTTGTTAATAGGGAGACGTTTTCAGCCGCAAAAAAGTATTCATTAGCCTGCCGAAAAGATGTTACCGCTTTTTGCGCTGCTTCTTCAACGTCGTTTCGCGTTATATTAGCCGGGATGTCGACCCGGGTTTCTAAATTTTCGGAAGCATATTTTTTCTTTTGTTCAATTATCGAGTCAACTTTTAACCCGTAGAAATCGTTATTCAGTGCCCTATTAATTGCGTACTCGAAATTGGTAGGGTTACTAAGATATTCGGTTAATTCCCTGACGTTTTCCGGGAAGGGGTTTTCGTCGAACCTTATTTCCATTTTATCGCGCATTTTTAAGTTTAATTTTGTTTCCTTCCCTTTTTAAAGACTTCGCTTAACCAATTCCGGAGATTTCTTAGGAGAATCCGCCGAGGTGTCCGTGTTGGTGTCCGGCGTATTTTATGATAGGTCGGGGCGAGTATACCGAAAAATCGATCCGTGTACGGATATGGATTAGAAAACCTACTAGCTTTCTTCAACTAGGAAATTGTTTTCGATAAGGAGCTCTATTAACCTAAGCGAAGGATATATTGTCGGGATCGATTTAACGGTACGTAGTTTATCTCTAACCCCGGTAATAACGGAACCTAGGAAAGTCGGAACGTTTAAATAAGAAATCGACAATCCCCGGTCACGGAACTTACGGTTGAGTGAGGATATTTCTTCGTTAATATTAAACCTAGGTCTCTTAGCATAACCCGAAACAAAAAATACCTCTGAAGCGCCGATATCTAATTCTAAAATCTTGGCACATTTTTTTCCCATCTCGTTTACGAACTCCGACCAAGATACGTTCCAACCTTCGGATAATTCGTATATTATGTGTATTCCCCTCTCTTCGTCGTATGCTATTATATCTAATTCCAAATCGGGCCCCGGCTTGTGTGTGTATTTCTTGATGGATACGTTCCTTTTTACGTAATAACCTTTTACGAACTCGCAATACTCCCACGCCAGCGACTCAAGATAACTTACCGCCATATTTCCTCCTTTTCCCTAATCCGCACCCCTAGGCCGCGAGCGGCATACCCTTTTCGGCGCGGACCTCGAGGCATTCTTCGATCGCTTGTTTAATATTTGCCTCGGCCTCTTCCTCCGTCGCCCCCTGGCTCACGCAGCCGGGGATGGCCGGGCACTCCGCGATATAAACGCCGTCTTCGTCTTGATATAAGGTTATTAAAAGTTTCATAGCGTCGGCTCCTTTAGGGTTAACCTCACATCCCCCACTTTATCTCCCGCACCTTCTCGCGGAACGCGGCCGGGACGGCTTTAGTATTACGGCGCGACCCGCGCGCCGTCCTCGGCCATACACTCGAGGTGAAGAGCTATCGCTTCCTGAATATTCGCGACGGCTTCCTCTTCCGTCTTCCCCTGGGAGATACAACCGGGCAGAGCCGGGACCGTCGCGACGAAGACGCCGTCCTCGTCCGGTTCGATGTGGACTTTGAATTTCATATAACTCCTTTCACATCCCCCACTTTATCTCGCGCACCGTTTCGCGGAACTCGGGCAGGGGGCGTGCTTAAACCACTTTTATTTCTTGCCGACGGCGAGTTGGATATTAATATCCAATAATTCTTTTATCGGGATCCGCTCGCTCACGTATAACAGCTCGATGCCGGTAACTTCGCCCGCCGCATCTAAATCCAAAATTAACCCCGGCGCTACTTCTTGCGTCGAACCGTGTTCGGCCTCGCGGATCTGGATGTACATCGCATCGGCCTCTTTGTCGTAAGTTATTTTCATAACGTTACTCCGGGAACGCCGTTAAGACGTAATATCTTTTACCTCGTTTTTTTGCTATTACCTTCAAACGCCTTCTTCCTACTTTTTTATAATAGGCCGTATAGCCGAAATCGGCTTTTTCGGTATGTTCGGGCCGAGTTAATACGTCGATGACTTGTTCTTCCGTAATGCTCCGATACGCCATTCTCCTGATTACGTGCGAGGATAAAACGACGTCATTACCCTTTTCGGCTTTCACTCACATCCCCCACTTGATCTCGCGCACCGTTTCGCGGAACTCGGCGAGGGGGATGCGCCGCGGCCCCTCGGCGAAGCGCGCGAGGTCGAGCTCGCCCTCCGCCACGTTCGCGACGCCCCAGCGCGTGTTCCAGAAGAGGAAGGGCCGGTACAGGCCGCCGAAGTCGCGCCGGCCGAATATTACGTACTGTTCGCCGACCTTGAACTCGAACGCGACGTCGTGGCCTCCCTCGCCCTCCTCGTCGGGCACTTCGTAGGTCGCGTCAACCCCCCCCTCATTTTCGAAGTCGCCCCAGTAGCCCTCGCGGGCCTCGCCGCGGGCCGGTCCCGCCGCCGGCGCCGCGCCGACCGGGCCGCCGCGGCGGTTGGGGGCGTGGGGGCGCCGCCCGCCGCGGGGGTGGCCCGTGCGGGGGGGGGCCCGGGCGCCGGGGCCGCGGCGTGGGCCGTCGAGACTAACGCCAACCCGATGGCCGGTTTGAACAATAGTGACCCCCCTTGGCGCTCCGTCGGCATTACCCCCGCTCCTTGTCGACTTTGGCGGGTAGCTCTTCGCCGGCCAGGAATTTCTGGAAGTTGTCGACGAAGAGCTTGGCCATCCTCTCCCAGTAGTACGGCGTGACGCCGGCGACGTGGGGC
>JAUWLW010000043.1 GCA_030613505.1 Candidatus Zixiibacteriota bacterium | reverse complement strand
CGAGACCAAAGAGCTGGTCGCCTCCGGGATGGGGGAGCAGCACCTGCAGGTGATGTTCTCCAAGCTCGAATCCCGCTTCGGCGTGGCCGTCGAGACGAAGCTGCCGCGCGTCGCCTACCGCGAGACCATCCGCAAGAAGGCCAGGGCCCAGGGACGCTACAAGAAGCAGACCGGCGGCCGGGGCCAGTTCGGCGACGTGTGGCTCGAGCTCGAGCCTCTCGAGCGCGGCGCCGGTTTCGAGTTCGTAAATAAAATTTTCGGCGGCGCCATCCCGACGAAGTTCGTACCGTCGGTAGAGAAGGGCGTGGTGGGGGCGATGGAGAGCGGTGTCCAGGCCGGCTACCCCGTCGTCGACTTGCGCGTCAGGCTCACCGACGGCTCTTTCCACACCGTGGACTCGTCGGATATGGCGTTCAAAATCGCCGGCTCGCTCGGTTTCAAGAAAGCCTTCAGCGAAGCGTCGCCCATCGTGCTCGAGCCCATAGTGGAGGTCGCGGTGCGCGTCCCGGCGGATTACATGGGCGGAGTCACCGGGGACTTGAGCGGCAAGCGCGGCCGCGTCATGGGGGTGGAGCCTGCCGGCATCTTTCAGGAAGTCAAGGCGCTGGTGCCGCAGGCCGAGATCTTCCGCTTCTCCTCGGACCTGCGCTCCATGACCGGCGGCAAGGGCTCGTTCACGGTGCGGTTCTCCCACTACGAGGAGGCGCCCGCCGACGTTGCCAGGAAGGTCGTCGAGGCGGCGCAGAAGGGCAAAGAAAACGAGAAGTAGGGGTAAACTTATTTTAGGGGTTGACTTATTAATACGGTGAACGTAAATTTTGAGCGTATAGGGCGTTTGGTATAAGTTTTGAGGATTCGATGGGAATTAACCCTCCATACGTAGTTGACGCGAGTTCAATTTCTCGGGCGTGGGTGGAGGCTTGTGAAAGGTTGATTATAAGTTCTGGGGAAGCCCGGAACTTATTTGTTTATATTAGGGAGCCTATCACCGAAGACGGAGAAATACGTTCCAGATACGACGAGTTCTGCCGCCAAGAAGGATTGCTTTTACCGAAACACGTGGCTTATACGATTTTCCCGATGGGCTTCGCTTCCGGTAGAGACGCGGTACGATTATATAGGGACTATAATAAACCCGGCGGTTTGTACGAAAGGATAAAAACTAGTTGGGGTACTTATTTCCGGAGGATTACTTATTACGAAGTCGATGGGGAACCCGTTAACCAACTGGGTAATATTATTGAAGCTATTAACGGGAGGGCAAGACTATTAAAAGCTGCCTATACCATAAATATCCAAAAGCCAGCCCAAGAATGTACACGGCCTCGGGGAGGGCCTTGCTTGAATTATTTAACCCTCCAGTTAGAACGCGGTGAACCGAATATAATCGGGATGCTAGCTGTTTATAGGAACCAAGATTACTCAGGAAAGGCGTACGGGAACTTCCTAGGGCTCGGTCGTTTATTAGAGTTTATATGTAGAGAAACGAGCTCTCGTATCGGGCCCTTAACTTGCGTATCTAGTCATGCTTATTTGGAACAAAAGGGTCCCGGTTTCGTAAGCTTAATCAAAGGTATACTTGGGAATTAATGGTACGGGAATCTAATAATTACATTTTAAGGGAAATTAAAATTGAAGTAACCCACCGTTGCCCTTTGGTTTGCTTGCATTGTTCTAGCGAAGCGACACCTGGTTGCGATCGGGAAATGTCTTTCGCCGCCGCGATGGGGCTTTTAAACCAAGTTATGGACTACGGGGTTGAGGAAATTGTGTTTTCGGGCGGGGAGCCTTTAATTTGGAAGGGAATTGAAAAAGCTATTTTAGCTTGCACGAAGGCCGGCATTAGGACGTTGGTTTACACGTCGGGGAACTTTGCAAATCAGGCAGAAGTGTTTAAGAAGTTGAAAGATGTTGGGGTATCCCAGATAGCATTCAGTATCTTTGGCGGCGACGCAGAAAAACACGAACGGGTAACGCGGCGTTATGGAAGTTTTTCTAAAACGTTAAAAGCTACCGAAGAAGCTTTTAATAACAGTATTGAATTCGAATTCCATTTTGTGCCATTAAGTATTAACTACGAAGATCTTCCGGGCGTCGTCAGCTTGGCATCGGGGGTCGAAGCGAAACGCGTTAGTATATTGAGATTCGTACCCCAAGGCCGCGGAGCTATAAGTTCTACTATGGGGTTAACAAGAGAGCAAAATATCGAATTAAAAAGGTTAATTGAAAACGGTAGAAAATCATTTGATATAAGGGCTGGTTCTCCATATAATTTCCTGTTGGTCAATGAAAGCCCTAAATGTTTGGCGGGTATCGATAGGCTTATTGTAGGCCCTGAATTTAGTATTTATCCTTGCGATGCGTTTAAGCAGTTAGAAGCTTTGGATATGGTAGGGACCGATGAGTATTCGCGGCTTGATAAATATTCTTTAATAGATTGTTGGGATAAATCGTTTTATTTTAAAGAAATTAGAGAATATCTTAGTACCCCTTTCGAAAAACCTTGTTGCGATTGTTATTTACTAAAACGTTGCCTTTCCGGTTGTCTTGCCCAAAAGGTCATCGCGAGTGGTTCATTAAAAAAAGCACCTGACCCAATGTGCTTATCTATTAATTAGGGGTTGTTAATGGTACAAATTACGCTACAACGTTTCGAAAAAGAAAAAAAGTTCGCCGCGTTAACCGACGCTGTTAGCTATTGCGATATTTGCCCGAGGATGGCTAGAAGGAAAAAAGTCCTTACGTTGGCTAACGGGAATATCGATTCTAAAGTTTTGTTTGTAGCTGAAGCGCCTGGCCGTCTCGGGGCCGATAAAACGGGGGTGCCTTTATGCGGCGATAAGGCTGGAGATAATTTTGAAACACTATTAAAAAATGTTGGCTGGTTTCGGGATAAGGTTTTTATTACGAACGCGGTACTTTGCAATCCCCGCGATAAAAAGGGAAGGAACGCTCCACCAACTAATGAAGAAATCAGCAATTGTTCTGAGTTCCTAAGTATGACTATCGAAGTAATAGAACCTGACGTCATTGTCACACTTGGCGCCGTCGCGCTTAGAAGTTTGTCTTTTATCCAACCCCATAATTACTCTTTAAAATCGAAGGTCGGAACGTTGGTACCTTGGTTTGGACGTAAGATAGTACCCTTATATCACCCAAGCCAAAGAGCGGTAGTGCACCGTTCTTTAGCCGCTCAAAGAAACGATTTTTATAAGTTAGCTAAAGTGGTCCGTCCGTTACGTGGTCTTATAGCTCGTAAAACTCGCCCTGCCAAGGTTTCCGATTTCCGGCCAGATGAAAAGCTATTTGGCCTAGTGCAAGCTATAAATTTTTTAGTATCAAGGTGTCGGACGGTTTCTAAATTTAAGCTTACTAAACTTCTATACCTGGCTGATTTTACTGCTTACGAACGGTTAAAACGTGGAATAACCGGTTCTATATATCTACGTCAAGTTGATGGGCCGTGGCCTCCGGATATAGAAAGGGTACTAAACTACCTCGAGGGTTACGAGGTGGTTAATACTTACCGGCGCGGGGTTCCGTACGTAACGCTTGGTCCTTCTCCCCGTTTCGGCATTAGTTTAGACGAAGACGAATTAAACATTTTAAAAGACACGCTCGAACGTTACGGGGTTCTGAATAATTCGAAAATTAAAACGGCAACTTATTTAACTAAACCTATGCGGGAAATTCTAAAGAAGGAAGCGGGTGGAGAAAATATGCTAAATAAGGCGGTACTATATTTGAAGAATAAGTAATTTTTATTTTTATTAAAAAGTTAAAGGCAGGTGTTCCCACCTGCCTTTTTCCGTCCTGACCTACGTTGAAGTTACTTCTTCTTCGCCCCCACCGCCAGCGCGCCCAACTCGATGAGGAAGCCCCACACGCCGCCGGCGAGCTCGAGCAGCAGGAAACCGCTCAGGCCGTTGGGGCCGTCGAGGGCGTAGACCGACAGCGGCAGCGTTCCCACCAGGCCGATGACGACGCCGTGAAAGGCCCAGTTCGTCCGCCACTTCGAGATGCCGAGCGTGAAGCCGATAAACGCCCGGTTCAATATTATGCCCAGGATGATGCCGGTGGTGAAAACTATCGGCGTCTTGCCCATGTATTGCGAGCCCAGCCAGCACAGGATGCCGGCGACGATGCCGAAGAGCGTGCACGCTAATACCCGTTTGCCCGTCATGGTCGTACCCTCCTGTTAACGTTGTTGAAAAAGGCGCCCCGCGAAGGAGCGGGATTGCTTCCGCGTTTATGGAGAGGCGCGGCCTACGCCCTCTCGGCGCCCGCCGCCAGGTTTCGCTTTAAGGAAGTATAAACTCGACCCTCTCGAAAAAGGCGTTTCCCCACCTTATCTCGGCGACGGCCAGGCCGACCAGGCCGCATAGGATGGCCAGCCCGGCCGCGACCCGGTACCTCTTTTTATGTAAGAACAGCGCGAGCGGTACGTAGTTCAATAGCGCGTAGAAGGTGACCGCGCCGGCCAGCGTCGCCGCGGCGAAGAGTCTTGCCGCGGCCGGGCGCGGCGTCGCAACCAACAACCCGGGTACGAGCAAAGCCGCGAGCGAGCCGACGACGTGGCCGAAGTCGAGCCGCCTCTCGGACGCGACGCCCCACCGGAGCCAAGTCGCCGCGCCGGCGAGCAATATCCACGCCCCCCATCCGGCGAAGAGCGACGCGACGAAGCGCGCGCCGTTGCCCGCGAAGAGCGGGTGTCCCGCCATCCCCAGAAACATATCCGCGGCGCAAGGTACCGTCGCCACCGCCGCCAGCGCCGCGGCGCCGTAGCTCGGGTAGTGCAGGAACAGGCGGCGTCTCCCTGGGACGGCGTAGAACGCGGCCGCCAGCAATACCCCCATGTAAATCCCGGAGCATCGCGCGCACGCCGGCATAGTGACGCCCGCTACGACGAGGCAGCGGGCCGGCAGCTGGTGACATATCTCGCCCAGCAGCTCTCCGGTCACCATATCGGCAGCGCTTCGTTGACCGCGCGGCGTAGGTCGCGCGCCGCCTCCCGCGCCGCCTCCTGCCAGCTCATCCCTTCGCGCTCTCGCCAGGCGTACGCCACGCCCCGGCTCGAGGAGACCAGCGCGCCCAGGCCGCGGGTGTCGAACGCCGGCCCCAATAGGCCGACGTCGGCGCCCTGGGCCCCCACGCCCGGCATCAGGAAAATTTGCTGCGGCATGAGCTCGCGCAGCCGCGCCACGACGTCGGGGTAGGTCGCGCCCACGACGGCGCCCGCGGCCGAGTATCCGCTCTCGCCGACGAGGTGCCGCCCCACCGCGGCCGTCATTTCCGCGACGCGGTGGTACACGGGCCGGCCGTCCTCCATCCGGACGTCTTGCACGTCCGTCGTGGAGGGGTTGGAGCTCTTCACGACGACGAAGTAGCCTTTGCCGTGTTCGCCGGCGCATACGCTGAACGGTGCCAGGCCGTCGGCCCCGATGTAGGGCGCGAGCGTGACGGCGTCCGCCTCCAGCGGCGCCCCGGGCGTCAGGTACGCCTCGCAGTACGCCCGCATCGTGTGGCCTACGTCCCCTCGCTTGCAATCGAGGATCGCTATAAGGCCGGCCTCCCGCGCCGCGGCGAGGTGCCGCGCCAGGACCTCTATCCCCGCCGGGCCGAAGCGTTCGTAGAACGCGGCCTGGAACTTTACGGCCGCCGCCACTTCGCGCACCGCCGCCATCAGCTCGAAGCCAAACGTGGCCGTCGCCGCGACCGCGTCTTCCTCCTCCGCGAGCTCGGGAGGAAAGAGCGCCGGGTCCGGGTCGCAGCCCACGCACACCCGGCTCTTTATCCGGAGTATGCGTTCGACCAGGCGGTCGGCGAAGTTGGGAGCGTTATTCACGGGGCGTCGTCTCGTAGTACGCTTCTACGGCCGACTTAATCTCCGCCGGCGTTGCGGTGGCCGTCCCCACCTTGGCGACGACGACGGAGGCGGCGAAGTTGGCGAGTTGGGCCGCGGCGAGGTGGCTTCCTCCCGCCGCCAACCCGGCGGCAAAGGTCGCGGCCACGGTGTCGCCCGCGCCGGCTACGTCGAAAACCTCGCGCGCCCGCGTCGGGATGTGGGCCGTCGAGCCGTCCGCGGCGAACAGGACCATGCCCCTCTCGCCCCACGTTATGAGTACCGAGTCGGCGCCGAGCATCTCCAGCAGCGCGGCGCCGGTGCGCTGAAGCTCGGGGTCGTCGCGCTCGCGGATGCCGGCCGCGGCTGCGGCTTCGTGATGGTTGGGCGTAACGGAGGTTACGTTTTTATATAGGCCGAAGTGATTTTCCTTGGGGTCGACGCATACCACCTTGCCGGCGTCGCGGACTCGCGCTATGACTTCCGCGGCGACGCGCGCCGTTACCGTTCCCTTGCCGTAGTCGGAGAGGATGACGCCGTGGGCGCGCTCGAGAGCGTCGGCGAAATGCGCCAATAGCTTGCCTTCCAGCTCGGCCGTTATGTCGCCGTCGACCTCGCGGTCCAGCCGGACGAGCTGCTGCTGCCGCGCGATTACGCGGCCTTTCCACGTCGTGGGGCGGCCGGTGGCGACGACCAGCCCTCGGACGTCGACCGCGCCTTCCTTCAGCGCGCGGCGCAGCTCCCGGCCGTTCTCGTCGTCGCCCACGACGGCCGCCAGTTCCGCGGTCGCGCCCAGCGCCCGGACGTTGACCGCGGTGTTGGCCGCGCCGCCGGGGCGTAAAATGTCGCGCTCCACGCGGACCACCGGCACCGGCGCCTCGGGCGAGAGTCGCGCCGCGTCGCCGAAGATGTAGTGGTCGAGCATGGCGTCGCCGATTACGAGGAGGCGCACGGAGGCGACGCGGTCAAGGAGCTCGAGGAGTCCCGCCGGTTCCGGCATGACGTTATCAGCGCGCTCCACTGAAGACGAGCTCCTCCACCAGCGCGACCCAGACGTGGCCCATAATGGCGTGCAGTTCCTGGACGCGTTGCGGGTTGTTGGAGGGGATTATGATTTGGACGTCGGCGTGGCGCGCCGCCTCGCCGCCGTCGCCCCCCAGGAAGGCCGCTGTGAAGATGCGGCGTTCGCGCGCCGTCTCCAGCGCCCGGACGATGTTGGGCGAGTTTCCGCTGGTGGAGAGCGCGACGACGAGGTCGTTTACGTTGCACAGCGCCTGTATCTGGCGCGCGAAGATCTCGGCGTACCCGAAGTCGTTGGCGGCGGCGGTGACGACGGAGGGGTCGGTGGTGAGCGCGAGGGCCGGCAGCGCCGCGCGCTCGTAATTCAATTTTACGACGAACTCGCCGGCGATGTGCTGCGCGTCCGCGGCCGAGCCGCCGTTGCCCATCAAGAGGACCTTGCCGCCCACCACGACCCGCGAGGCCGTCTCCTCGGCGAGTTTTACCAGGTATTTATCTACGACGGGCAGCGAGCGGGTGGCGAGGTCGGCGGCCTCGCGGAACTGCTCGTGGACCTTTTCGATTAACGTCATAAGGTATCATCGCCCGTTCTATTGAACGCGCGTGAACGAAAGGCGCGTCGGTTCGTCTTCCAGTTGCCAATCGTATATGCGGCACTCGGCGGGGCGCGCCGGGCCGCCGTCCGCTACCAGCACCGGCGTTACGGTGGGGCGCGGTGAGCTGAGGCCCAACCCCCGGGCCAGCCCCTCGCGCCGGCCGCGCGCCCATATCTCGTAGCGCAGGATGTCGCGCCGAGCCTCGGCGTCCCGCCGGCCGCGTTTGAGTTCGATTACGTACAGCGCCGCCGGCGAGGCGTAAACCAGGTCGATGCGGTTGCCGCGGTCGTCGATGCGGAGTTGGTTGAACGCCGGCCGGGCGGCCAGGTCGCGCGCGAGCGACGTCTCCTCCCGAGCGAGTACGAACTCCAGCAGCGACTCGCCGAGCCGTTCGTATTGCAATATATGTTTCAGGCCGTCGCCGCACACCGGTACGCACCGCTCGAGCGGGTAGGGGCGCGGCCGCGGCAAAAACGGCATCGCCAGTTGGCGCGGCGCCGCGAGCAGCGCCTCCGCCACGCGCGCGCCGTCGGCCGGCAGGAAGGTGTAGACGCTGCGTTTGATGAAGTCCGCCGGTACGAGCTCGACCCCCGACGCCCCGGCCAGTTCGTAGAGCTGCGATACCGATATGCGGCTTACTTCCGGGCCGGCCTCGAGCCGCACCACGAACCGGAATTTCTCCCGCTTCGACCCGGGCGCCGCGGCCTCCCATACCGGCGCCGGCACCGTCGGCCCCAGGTACCGCACCGGCCCCCGGCAGGCGTACGGGCCGTACAGCGCCCCCGCCACCCGCTGGTAGAGGTAAGCCGTGTCGCCGTCGCTTACCTGGGCGAGTTGATTCACCGACGACGGCCGCACGCCGTAGAGCGCCGCCTCGTGGCACCTTGGGAAGTGGTCCTTCGTTATGAAGACGTGCAGCATTGAGCTTGTTTTTAATATTTCCGCGTCGGCGGCCTTTCTGTCCTTACTCCCGGGCGAACGCCCGCACCGCGGCCGAGAGAAGCGGCACCATTATCTCGTGGTGCCCCGTTATGGCAAACGCCTCGCCGCTGCCGGCGGTGGGCCGAGCCAGTACGTTTTGCCGCGGCCGGTAGTGTTGTATCATATCCAGGTTGGCCGTGGTGAAATTTTCCACCGGCGGCTCGACGTTCCGGACCAGGTTGAGCGCCTTGACGAAGACTTCCGGCAAGAGCACCGCCGAGCCCACGTTGACGAAGACGCCGCCGCCGTCGAGCGATTTTAACGCCGACGCCAGCCGCCGGAAGTCGGCCAGGCCCGTCTCGCCCCACGCCCCGCCGTCCGCCGCCGGGTGTTGGTGGACGACGTCCGCGCCCAGCGCGACGTGAAGGGTGACGGGTACGCCCGCCGCCGCGGCCGCGGCCAGTACGCTCGCGTCGGCGTGCTCGCCGCGTTCGGCGACGGCCCGGCCCGCCAGGAGCGCCGGCGGCTCGCCCCGTTCGGCCGCCTCGGCCACGAGGCCGTTCAGCTCCGCGCCCGTCTCCTCGGCCAGGCCGAAGCGGCCCTCCGGCAGGTTGGCGGCCACGTCCTCCGACGTAGCGCCGAAGCGTCCCAGCTCGTAGTCGTGGATCAGGAAGGCGCCGTTGACGGCGAGGTGGGTTACGAAAGCTTCCCGCAGGAGGGGAATGAGGTGCAGGCCGGCGCCGGTCTTGGCGACGTGTCCCCCCAACGCGAATATCACGCCCCGGCTCGAGCGCCGCGCGCCCACCGTCGCCCGCGCCAGCGCGAGCAGGGCCCGCGCCCCCAGTACGTCGGGGAGCGACGCGAGCAAAGGAGCGATGGCCGCCGGGTCTTCCGGCGGCCTTCGAAAATCTTCTACCCGCACGAGGTTCCGTCGCTCCGCGAACGGGTAGGTTTTTACTTTGGAAAAATCTGATTCGTCCGCGGCCATATCGCGATGTGAGCTTACGACCCTAACGTGTACGACTCGAGTTTGACCTCGATATTGCCGATGGCGATCTTCGACTTCAAGAAGACCGGCATCTTCTTATCGTCGTCCGTCACCCAGATCCAGATGCGACCTTCCTGCTTGAAGACGCCCTCCGTCTCATCGAGCACCGGCTCGATGACGATGGTATCGAAGGTCCCGGCCGGGACCGTGACCTGTTCCTTGCGTAGAACTTTGATGACGATGGGCTTGGCGATTTTACCGTCGGCGTAGTTCAACGTGACCCGGCTGCCGACCGGAAGGTCGAGAGAGCGGACGTAGTAGAAGCCGCCCAGCGCGTCGCGGGGCTCGGGGAGGGTGCGCATGGTAATGACGCCGCGCGTGGCGGTGCGTTTGGCCGGGTTGAAGTATATCACCTCGTCGTTCTTGTACGTCCCTTCGACCAGATGTTTCTCCGATTTCCAGATAGTGTAATCTACGGCGTCGAGGTAAACGTCGATGCGGTCGCGGGTGTAGAAGAAGGCCGAGACCTGGGGCCCGGAGGAGGCCGTGGATATAATGTGGTAGACCTTGCGGCCGTTGAAGACTTTGACTCCCGGGACCGACAGCGTGGCCGTGCCCGCTTTGACGATGTCGGACCAGGATACCGAGAAAATCAACTTCTCGCCGGCCTTGAAGGGCGCTCCGTGACATACGCCGCCGGCGACGAAAGCGACTAGGATAAGTATCGAGGCTCTCTTTGGCATTACGGTCCTCCTGTTATGCGTCGTTAAAATTTACCAGATTTGCAAATGGGTGTCAATTATATTCTGGCGACGGGGAGGGGCCGGGGCTTGATTTCGGTTTGTTATTTATCTGAATTATAGTAATTTATCCGTAGATATGTCGGCCGAAGCTTCAAAGCACGCGCTCCACCTTTCGACGGCCGAGGCGGCCTTGTCGGCTCGGTTGCTCGGCGACGTCCGTGTCGCCCGGGAGGGGCGGCCGCTGGCGCCGGTCGTCGTCCTGGTGCGCTCCAACCTCGTAGCCCTCCAGCTCTCCCGTCGCCTGGCTCGCGAGGCGGGCGGCCACGCCAACGTCCGCTTTCTGACGTTCGTCGACCTCGCCCGGCGGCTGGCCGGCCCGGGGGACGACGTGCCCGCCGGCGGCGAGCAAGTAGTGTTCGGCTCTCTCGCGGCCGGCCTGCCCGTCGAGTCGTTCTTCGGGCCGGTGAAGGACAAGGCCGGGTTCGCGGAGACGCTCGCGGCCGCGGCCGAAGACGCCCGCCAGGCCGGCCTGGGCCGTTGGCACGCCGACCTCAACCTCGGCGACAGGCTAATATTGTTCGGCGAACTCTTCGACCGGTACCGGGGAGAGCTGGCGAAAGGGCGGCGGGTTTACCGGGACGAGTACGACGTCTTTTCGGCGGCGGCGGCTCGAGCCGCGGCCTTCGCCGGAACCTTCGGCGCCGAGGAGCTGTTCGTATTCGGCTTTTACGATTTTAACGAGCTGCAACGTCGCTTGCTCGAAGCCTTGAGTCGGGACGTTCGTTTGACGCTGTACGTACCGTACGGCGAGGGGCGCGAGTTCCGCTTCGCGCGCGCCACCCGGGACTGGCTCGACGGTTTGGGGTTCCGGGCGGACGTCGCCGCGGCGGGCGAGGCGGCGGCCGGCGTCGAGGCGGCCCGATACTGGTTCGGCGGCCGCGACGGGCCGGCCTCGGCGGAGGGCGTGAAAATAATCTCGGCCCCGGACGCGGAGGCGGAGGCGCGCGAGGTCGCGCGTGAGGCGCTGCGGCTCAGCCGCGAGCACGGCGTGCGGCTGGCGGAGATGGCGGTCCTCTACCGCGGCGACGAGACGCTGGCCGTATTGACGGAAGTCTTCGACCGCGTCCTCGCCGGCGACGACGGCCGGGGCAAGTATTACGTTTACGGCGGCCGGCCCCTGACTGTCACGCGTGCCGGCGAGGGAGCGCGGCGGCTGCTCGAGCTGGCGTGGCACGCGCAAACGTCCGCCCACCCCTTCGGCCGACGCGAGGTGGTCGATTTCGTGGAGACGGCGCCCCTCAAGTCGGAAGCGGCGGGCGAGGGCGCTCAGCTCGAGCCGGCGCTGTGGGACGACATATCCGCGGCCGCCGGCGTCGTCTACGGCCGCGCGGAGTGGGCCGAGCGGCTGGCGCGCTACGCCGCGGCGTGCGAACGAATGCCGGCGGAGAAGAGAAGGCACGACGCCGCAGATGTTAAGGCTTTGAAGTGCTTTACGGAAAAACTTTTCACGGATTTGGAACGTTTCCCGGGCGAGGGCTCGTGGCGCGATTTCGCGGACGGCCTCGCCGATGTCGTAACCGAGTATTTTGAGCCGTCCCGAGAACGTGAACAGGCCCTCGGCCTCGCCCGCGGCATGGCCGCATACGACGACCTCGTTGCGGCGCCGGTCCCGCTGAAAACCTTCGTCGAGACCTTCGCGCACCGCCTGGCCGAAGCGACCGTGCCCGCGGGTCGCTTCGAGCGCGACGGCATCAATTTAATAAAAACGGACCAGGCGCGCGGCCTCGCTTTCCGGGCCGTCTTCGTACCGGCCGCGGTCGAGGGGGCGTACCCCTTCCGCCCGTCGCAGGACCCGGTGATGTTGGACGCCGAACGGGCGGCGTTCAACGAGCTCGCCCGGGGGCGGTGGCGCTTCAACCTCCGCGGCGAGCGGTTGGCGGAGGAGCCGTTGATATTCCACCTCGCGCTCGGCGCCGCCGGGGAATTCCTCCGCGTCTCGTACCACCGCCTGGACGGCGAGGGGCGGGAGCGCTTTCCCTCCCATTACGTTTTGAAGTTCGCCGGGGCGATGGCGGGGGCGACGTTCGGCGCCGAGGGCTTCGACCGCGCGGCGTCGGCGTACCCGTGGTTCCGGCGGGTGGGGGCGTCGGAGGCGCCCTCGGCGGAAGACGCCGTCGACGAGGGCGAGTATTGGGCGGGCCGCGCCCGCGAGCTGGGCGAGGCGCCGGTGGCGGCGTACCTGGCGGCCGCGAGCGACCGGTGGGCCGCGGCCCGGGACGCGGCCGCCTCCCCCCGGGCGCCGGACCTGACGCCCTTCGACGGCTTGATATCCTCCGAAGAGGGAAAGGGCTTCCTGGCGAAGCGCTACGGCCGGGGCGCGGTGCCGGTGGGCGCGTCCGATTTGGAGGCGCTGGCCGCCTGCCCCCGGAAATATTTCTTCGGGAGAATCCTGGGGCTGAGGGCGTGGGAGGAACCGGAGGAGGCGCTCGCGCTGTCGCCCGCCGCTCGAGGAAAAGTGGTCCACGACGTCCTGCGCGAGCTTTACGCCGAGGGCGTCCCATCCGCGCTCGCCGGCGCCGAACTTTCGGCCGAGGTGGCGCGCTTGACGGAAGGGGCGTTGGCGGCGCTGGAAGCGGAGGGGGAGTTGCCGCTACCTTTCGTCTTTGAGATGGAGCGCCGTCTGCTCTCGCGCAAGCTCGCCGCCTACGTACGCGAGGACGCGGCGGCCGGGGACGGCTGGGAGCCGGCCCACTTCGAATTGCGTTTCGGCCGGCGCCCCGCGGCGAGCGACGACGCGGCGTCCACCGAAAGCCCTCTCCTGCTGGACTTGCGGGAGGAAGCCGCCGAGGGCGAAGCCGGGCCGGCGGCGGCGGAGATCCACGGCCGCATCGACCGCGTCGACCTCCGCGGCGACGGCGTCCGGGTGTTGGATTACAAGACGGGCCGGCGCGGCCGCTTCGTGGAGAGCGTCGACGGCGGCCGCCAGCTGCAGCCGCCGCTGTACTTGATGGCCTACGAGAAGCTCTTCGGCGCCGACACGGCGTCGTCGGCGGCCGGGTACTGCTTTCCCCTTGAGGACGGTAAGAAGTATAAATTCGTCGTTTCGGAAAAACGGCCCCCGGACGCGGCGACGGTCCGCCGCCTGGTAGCGGGTTTGCTGGGTTTGGCGTACGACGGCGTATTCGTCGCTGGGCGGGACGGCTCGAGCCGTGCCGGCGGCGCGTGTCGTTATTGCGAATTCCGAACCGTGTGCGACGCGGGCCCGGGCTACCTGAGTGTCGAGAAGTGGACTTCGCCCCGGGCGGCGCGGCTCGCCGAGTTGAGGGAAATTAAATAGGCGTACCCTATGACGCAGGAACTGTCGGACAGCGAGGCGCGGGACGCGGTCGTGGATTTGGGCCGGACCTTCTTCGTCGAGGCCAGCGCCGGCACCGGCAAGACGCGGCTGCTGTGCGACCGGGCGCTCGCGGCGCTGCTGACTCCCGGTTACGAGCCGTCCCGTCTCGTCGCGATAACGTTCACCGAGAAGGCCGCGGCGGAGCTATCGGCACGGCTCCGGGCGGCGCTCGAGGATTGGGCCGCGGCCCACCCCGGCGACGAGCAGGCGGAACACGCGCTGGAGCGTTTCGACCAGGCGCAGATTTCTACCATTCACTCCTTCGCGGCCTCGTTGTTGCGGGAGCTGCCGGTGGAGGCCGCGGTGGATCCGGCTTTTCAAGTTCTCGACGCGGTGGGGGCGACGCTGCTTTTCGAGCAAGTATGGGAGGAGTGGCTGCAGGCGGAGGCGGAACGGGCGGAAGGCGCGGCGCCCTGGGCGTCGGCGTGGGCCCACTTCGGCTCGCCCCGGCTCGAGCTTCTGGAGCGCGTTGTAGCGGCGGCGTCGGCGGAGCGCGACGTCGTCGACGTGGAAGGGTACGATATCCCCGCCGTGGACCCGGGCGAGGTGCGCGAGGCGGTGCGCGCCGCGCGGGCGCGTTTCGACGAGGTGCGCGACCGGTGCCTCGACCGCGGCGACGCCTGTTACCGCACGTTCGCTTCTCTCGACGACCTGGCGCAAGCGCTCGAGGCCGGCGACCTCGAGCGGGCGTGCTCGCTTTCGATAAAGGCCGGCGGGGCCAAAAAGAATTGGCGCCCGGGGGAGACGAAGGACGAATTAAACGAAAAGTGGTTGCGGCCGGTGGCGGAGGCGCTGGCGCGGGTGTGCGACGGCCGCCAGCGGGCGATGCTGCCGCCGCTCGTCTCGTGGCTTGCCGGCGCGGCCCGGGCCTTCGACGGGCGCAAAGAAGAGCTCGGCGGCCTCGACTTCCACGACTTGCTGCTCCGGGCGGTGCGGCTGCTGCGCCGTAAGGAGAACGGCGCACGCGAGTACTTCCAACGGCGCTACCGCCACGTCCTGGTGGACGAGTTCCAGGATACGGACCCGCTCCAGGTGGAGTTGATATTCTTCCTGGCGGAGGAGGGCGCCGTGGCGACGGACTGGCGCGACGTGGCGCTGGTGCCCGGAAAGCTCTTCGTCGTCGGCGACCCCAAGCAATCCATCTCCCGGTTCCGGCGCGCCGACGTGGAGATATACGAGGCCGCGTGCGACGTCGTGACGCGGGAGGGCGGGGAGGTCCTGCGGCTGACCGACAACTTCCGCGCGGCGCCCGAGCTGGTATCCTTCGTGAACGACGCTTTCGGCGGCGTCTTCGGCGAGGGGGACCCGCCGTATCAGCCGGCCTACGGTGCGCTCGCGCCCTCTCCCTTAACCCGCGAGCGCCAGCGCGACGCGCCCGCGGCCAGGTTTTTGGAGGGCCCCGACGGCGCCTTCGAGGCGGAGGAGGAGGCGGCCGAGGCCGTGGCGGCGTTTGTAAGGCGCGCCGTCGACGCCGGCGAGTTCGAGGTTTACGATAAAGAGGCCGGCGTGCGCCGCCCGTTAGCGTACCGCGACGTGGCGCTACTTTTCCGGGCGCGTACAAACGTACCTACGTGGGAGGAGGCGTTGGAGGCGTGGGGCGTTCCTTTCTATACGCTGGGCGGCCGGACGTTCTACGTGCGGCCGGAGGTCAAGGCCATGGCCGCCGCGGCGCGGGCGCTCGACAACCCCGCCGACGAGCCGGCGCTGGTCGCTACGCTCACGTCGCCGCTGTTCTCTTTCAACGCCGACGAGCTGCTTCGCTTCAAGTTGGCGGGCGGCGTTTTCGACTACCGCGTAGACCCCCCGCGGGCGGGGCCGCGCCGCTTCGCCGACGCCCTCGGTTTGTTGAAGAGGTTGCACGAAGGCCGCGCCGAAAGGTCGCCGGCGGCGACGCTGGCGCGGCTGGCGGAATATACCGGCCTGCTCACCAAGGCGGCGCTTTGGGGCGACGGCCCGCGCGCCGTGGCCAACGTCCGCAAGGTTTTGGCGTCGGCCCGGAAGTTCGTCCAGACCGGCGGCGTCGGCCTGCGGGCGTTCGCGCGCTGGCTGGGCGAGATGGCGGGGCGCGAGGAGGCGGAGCACGAGTCGCCCGCGCTCGAGCCCGGCGACGATTTCGTGCGTATCATGACCGTACACGGCGCCAAGGGGCTGGAGTTCAACGCCGTCGTCTTCGTCGATTGGGCGAGGGACGCCGGGAAGGGCCGGGGCGAGACGGCGTTCGTCGACCGCCGGACCGGCCTGCTGCACGTGCGCGCCGGCAGCCGGAGCGAAGGGACGCAGCTGCTTACGCCCGGGTACGAGGACGCGGCGGCTCGCGAAGGCCGCTTCGGCGAGGCGGAGGAGCGGCGGCTGGACTACGTCGCCGCGACGCGGGCGCGGGACCTCCTCGTCCTGCCCCGTATGGCGGAAGCGGGCGAAAACTCGCTCGCCGAGACGTTGGCCGAGGCCGAGGCGGCGCGGTCGGTGGGGGTGGTGCGCGTCGACCCCGCCGAGGAACGGCGTCGGGTCCGTCGGCCCCGTCCCGAGGAACCGGCGGCGCCGGAACTCGGCCCGGGTTGCGAAGGGTGGAAGAAAAGCCTGGCGGAAGAGCTCGACCGGGCCAGCGTACCCGTAGCGGTAATCGCGGCCACCGCGTTGGCGCGGGTCGAAGAGGAGGTGCCGGCGGAGTTCGAGGAGGCGCCGGCGTCGCGGCCCGACGCCCTCAAGCTGGGCTCCGCGCTGCACGCCGTCATGGAGGAAGTGGACCTGGCGACGGGCGCCGCGTTGGAGGAAATCGCCGCGGCCGCTTGCGCTCGCGAGGGTTTAGGCGACGAAGACGCGGCCGCCGTGGCGGCCTGGGCGCGGGACTGCCTGGCGACGGCGCCGGTCCGGGAAGCCGCGGCCGCGCCGGCGTATTACCGGGAGATGCCTTTCGCCGTGACGGTGGGAGACGCCGTCGTTACCGGGAAGGCGGATTTGGTATACGAGACGGCCGAAGGGCTCGTTGTCGTGGACTACAAGACGGACGAGGCCGGGGGGGCGGAGCGGGCGGAAGGGAAGTACGGCGACCAGATGGCGGTATATGCGGCGGCGCTGGCGCGAGTGACGGCTTGCGCGGTCGCCCGGGCGTACCTTGTCTTCCCGCGGGCGCCCGCGGGCGAACGCGTGGTGGAGCCCGGGCCGGCGGCGGCGCTGCTTTCGCGCGGCGAGGAATTGCTCGGCGAGGCGCCGCGGTTGGCTCGCGACGCGTTATCGGCGGGGGGCGCGGTATAGTTTGATTTAAATTCGGGTCATAATAAATTTGCCCGCGAGTTCGGAATCTGCTATAATGAAAGGAGATAGTAGGCATGGATTTCTTACGAAGCGAAGAGTGGGGTGGTGTATCTGGTGGTTAAAAAGAAGAGTACCCGCCAGTCTAGAATACTGATGGGGTGGATGCGGATTGCGGATTTCCTCGATTGTTCGGTAGCTACCGCAAAGAGGAAAGAGCAGGAAGGTTTACCGGTAGTCCGCGTCGGCGGCGCGGTGTGCTGCCTCCCCGAAGACGCTGTCGCCTGGCGGCAGGGGCGCCGGCAGCCCAGAAAGTAAGTCGAGGGCGAAGTAACCGGGCGGCGTTAAAAACGGCCGTTTCGTAGTCGTGCCGGCGGCTTTCCCGGCGGCGTGAAGTTACACTGCGGTATGAAGTAACGCGCACGTTTGCCTTACGCTATGTCTATCGAGGGCGACATAAGGGATTTTTCGCTCGTGGAAGTCATACAAATTATCGGCCAGGGCCGGAAGACCGGTACTCTGTCCGTGGAGGGCGAACGCGAGACGATATGGGTTTACTTCAAGGACGGGAAGGCGGTCTTCGCGACGCCGTCGAACCAGCGCGAACAATTGGGTACCATACTATTGAGGGAAGGGGCGATAACCGAGGAGCAGCTCGAGCTCGGCCTACGGGCGCAGAAGAAGATGCAGGCCGAGGGGAATCCCAACCGCCTGGGCACAATATTGGTGGCGATGGAGGCCCTGGACCGCGCGACGCTGGAAGGCAAAATCAAACACCAGATCAAAGAGTCGATCTACGCCGCCATCGGCGAGCGGGCCGGGCGCTTCCGCTTCTTCCCGGAGCTGGACCTGGAAGACGAGGACATATTGGTCTCGATGGACGTGGAACACGTCATCCTGGAGGGGGCGCGTCGCATCGAGGAGTGGAGCCAGATTAAGGACGTCATACGCTCGTACCACGAGGTGTACGTCATAAACCCCAACCCGGCGGCGACCGGCAACATAAAGCTTTCGCCGTCGGAGTGGAGGGTTGTCAGCTTCCTGGACGGCAAGCGCGACATATCCTCCATCGCTGAGGACGGCGGCATGAGCCGGTTCGAGGTGTGCCGCGTCGTGTTCGGCTTAATTAACATGAACATGATCCGGCTCCACGCGCCCGGCGAGAGCGAGCGGGCGGTTGCGTCGGCAAGTTAGCACGGCGACACCACGACGAATAAAATAGCGGCCCGAAAGGGCCGCTTATCATTTGCCCGGGGCGGGACTCGAACCCGCACAGGAAAGTATCCCACATGGCCCTCAACCATGCGCGTCTACCAAATTCCGCCACCCGGGCGTGCGGTTAATATTTATCATATCCCCCCGACGAAGTCAAATTAAATGCTTCCGTACGTTACGCGCATCAGCGTAAGGCCTTGCGGCGGCGCCGGCGGCCCCAGCGCCGCGCGGTCTCCCGCCGCCAACAAGCGGGCGACGTCGGCCGGCGCGAGCTCCCCCCGCCCTACCGCCAGCAGCGTCGCGACGACGTTGCGCACCATTTTATAGAGGAAGGCGTTAGCGGTGACGTAGAACTCCAGGCCGTTGAGCGTCTCTTCCACGCGGAGCTCCGTAACGCGGCGCGTCGTCGCGTCGTAGTCGTCCGATAGGTTGCCGAAGGCGGCGAAGTCGTGCTCGCCCACGAGGGCCGCGGCGGCCTGGCGCATCGCCTCTATGTTCAGCGGCCCGGGCACGTAGTACGCGTTCCGGCGCGTGAAGACGGAATCGACGCGCGTAACGGCGTAGCGGTAGGTGCGGCTTTGGGCCGAGCGCCGGGCGTGAAAGCCGGCCGGCGCTTCCTCGGCCGACAGGACGCGCACGTCCTCGCCGAGCACGCTGTTGAGTGCGCGCACGAACTCGTCGGTCGTCATGTGCGAGGAAGTCTCGAAGTGGGCCACCTGGCCCGCGGCGTGGACGCCGGCGTCGGTGCGGCCCGCGCCGCGGACCCGCGTCGGCTCCTTCAGGATTTTCTCGAGCGCCTCCTCCACCGTCCCCTCCACCGTGGCCGCGTCCGGTTGGACTTGCCAGCCGGCGTAGTCGGTACCGTCGTACTCCAGCGTTATTTTTATAATCCTCGTCACGGCGATGCGAACGGCGCGGCCGGAACCCGCCGTTAAAGCGGGGAGAACCAGGCCGCCTTTAAATCCGGGAAAAGCCGGTCGGTTTGCTCGAGGCCGGCCAAGTAGTCCATTTCTTCACGGCTTGGCGGCGCGCCCTCTCGCTCGCGGCCCGCGAGCGCCAGCAGCCGCCGCGCCGAATCGTGGTGGCCGCGGAGGCGGCTTTCGGCGTAGTCGCGCGCGGTCCCGGTGTTTATAAGGAACTGCCAGTCGGAAGCGGTAAGCAGCATAAACTCGCGCAGCGCCTGCTCGAAGAGCCGTTCCGCCAAAGGCGACCGGCTTGCCGCGGCCTCCTCGACCAGCTCGTCCTCGAGCTCGTATATCAACCGCCACGACCATTCGGTATCGGGATTCAACCAGATGCCGTGGAAGCCACCCTCTCCCCACGACCCCTCCGGCAGCGCGACGGCGACGTCGGGCGCGAAGCGCTCCAGGTATTCGCCGCAAGTCGCGAGCTCTACGTCCGGTGCGGCGTCGAGGCGCCGCAGAACTTCGCCCAGCCAGGCCGGCCCCTCGTGCCACCAGTGGCCGAAGAGCTCGGCGTCGTACGGCGCCGTCAGCATAGGCGACGGCGCGCTCTCTTGGCTCAGTAGCCGCCGCACCAGCGAGGCGAAGTGGTCCGCATTCTCGGTTATACGCGCCGGCACCTCGGCCGGGCGGTACGGCTCCTTGGCTCCCATGTCGGCCGCGGCGGCGGTGACGCGCCAGTAGCGCAGGCCGCCGGGGAAGTGTTTCTTGTGGAAGTCCAGGTACCAACCGTCGCCCGGGTAGCCGTGCTCGCCGGACCACACGACGAGGCCGGTCTCGGCGTCGCGTACGAAGCAGGCCACGGCCGGGTCCGCGGCGCCGACGTAATACGGCCGGTGCGGCGTGAGGTCCGCCCCGGGCGTCGACGGCTCAGCCCCCGCCCTCATCTGCTGGTAGATCCGCCGCAGCGCCTCGAATCGCGCCGCGTATACGCCCAGGGTCTTGCCGCCGGTCAGAAGATGGGTGTCGACGACGAAGTATTTTAGGCCGGCGCGAGAGAGCGACTCCTCGAGGCCGGGGCGGGGGCGGGCGGGGCGCGCCGACCAGGGCTCGAGGGGATAACGCCACTCGTAGCCCGGACGGTACGCGCACTCCGGCAGCCAGAAGCCGGCGGGCGCGCGGCCGAAGTGCCGCCGATGGGCGTTCACGGCGGCGCGGATTTGCAATCCTATCGATTCCTCGCGGCCCAGGAGGGGGAGGTAGGCGTGGGTCGCGGCGCAGGTGACGAGCTCTAGGGCGTCCTCCTCCTGCAGTTCTCGGAACGCGCCGATTATGTCGCCGGCGAGAGCGTCTTGGAATTCGGCCCGGGCGGCGCCGTAGAAGTCGCGCCACGCGTCGGCGAGCGACGCCAACTCGGCCTGGCCGGCGGCGTGGAAGGCCGCGGCGTCGTCGTGGGCGGCGCGGATTTTTATCTCTACGTAATCGCCCAGGCCGGCGGCGAAGGCCGGGTCGGCGAGTTGCTCCGCCAGGACGGGCGTGATGCCCATCGTGACGCGGGCCTTGATTCCCTCGTCCAAGAGTTGGCGGAACGTCCGGAGGAGAGGGAGGTACGTCTCGCACGCGGCCTCGAAGAGCCAGTCCGTGCCGTGGGGCCAGCCGCCGTGGCCCAGTACGTACGGCAAGTGGCCGTGCAGGACGAAGCTGAAATGACGCCGGCTGCCGTTCGCGGCCATTAGAGCCCCTCGGCGAATTTGCGCTCGAGCTCGGCCAGTAGCGCCGGGCCGTCGACGCGGTCGCTTTCGAGGAAGGTTAGCTGAGCGTCCGCGCCGGTCTCGCCCGCGGCGACGCGCGCCGCCAACCGCTCCAGGTAGGGAGCTTCCGGCGTATTGCGCTCGAGCAGGTGGTGGAGCGTGTGGCCGATGTAATCCGCCCGCGGTACGGCGTCGCCGTAGAAGCGGAAGACGCCGTCGAGGCCGTGCTGCCACGCGGCCTCGCGGTTCGCCGCCAGCTCGTCCTCCGTCATCGGCGGCAGGTACTCGTCGTCCAGGATGGTCAGGTAGTGGCGTACCAGCGCCCACACGTACGCCGCCGCGGCCAGCGTCTCGGCGACCGACTGCTGCGTGTCCATTACACGCACCTCGAGCGTGGGGGGGCTCGAGCGGTGGCGGATGTCGCCGTAGTGGTCGCGTTCGCCTTCGACGCCGTAGCGCGCGAAGGACTTCAGCACGTCGGCCCAGTCGGCGAATTCCTCAATGACGGGCGGCGGGCCGACGGTGGGGACCGGGTCGTAGTACTCCAGCCGGACCGACTTCACGTCGTGGTACTCGCCGCGGTAGAAGGGCGCGTTCACCGATAGCGCCACCAGCTCCGGGATATGCCAGCGCAGGCGGTTGACGACGCCCACGCGCGCCTCCGGGCCGTCGAGCGAGACGTGGAGGTGGAAGCCGAAGTGCACGCCGTCGCCCCGCAGCGCGCCGCCGTCTATGAGGCGCCGGAAGCGCGGCGTTTCGACCAGTTTCCCTTGTTCCATCGGCGCGGTGGGGTGGACGCCGCTCGAGATTACGCGCAGGCCGAGTGTCGCGGCGGCCTCGCCCACCACCCGCCGGAGCTCCGTCAACGAGCGCTCGACCGCCGCGGGAGAGTCGCACACCGGCGTCGTCACCTCCACCATGCAATAGTGGAGGTCGCGCTTGACGCGGTCGGGTTTGTACCGGTCCGGGACGCGGGCCAGCAGCGCGTCGACCTCGTTGGCCAGCGAGCCGTCGGCGTTGAGGAGCGCGAACTCCTCCTCCACGCCGAAGTGGAGTTCGGAAGTTGTTTTCATAATCGCGGGAGTTTGAAGGATTTTATTAAATTATACTTACGAAGTAAAGGAAAAAGGGGAAACGGCGCCGCACGGCGGGCGTGAGAAAAAACCGTTGACAACTTGCCCCTAATTAATATAGAATTCGGCACAGGAGAGGTGTTCGCCGGGACGGGTTTTGGCGGTTTATACGGGCGCCTTGAGGTATGGGACGGAAAAAAGAGGGGAGCGTGAAGAGAGCGCCGTCGGTGGCGGCGTTGATATTGGCCAGCGTCGTGGGCGCGTGGTCGGCGGATTGTATCGTCGACGGCGCGCCTTCGCGTTTTGAGGGCGCGGCGCC
>JAUWLW010000093.1 GCA_030613505.1 Candidatus Zixiibacteriota bacterium | reverse complement strand
AGGCCCTCGTCGCGTATATGCGAAAAACGCTGACAATCGCGGCCGCGGCACTCGCCCTCGCCTCGAGCTGCAGCAACGTCGGCGACAGGCCGCCGGTGGGCGACGGCGGCGCGCCGATGTATTTCCCCAACGGCGACGGCTCGAGCTGGACCTATGCCTACCAACGCTACTTCAATAACGTCCCCTACGGCGAACCGTACGAATACGTAGAGACCTTCGACGGCGAGGCTGTCGTCGCCGGCCGCGTAGCCCAGCGCCTCGTGCGCTTCGCTGCGGGTGTTGACGATTACGAGATATACCTCCTCCGCGACGACGACGAGAACTACGTCGAGGGCTTGGGCCGGGAGTTTTTCGCCGGCGGCGTTCCCGCCGGCGCCGTCTACTTCGACCCCCCCTGGTATTATCTTAAATACCCCCTGCGCGTAAACCGGAGCTGGTCCGAGGCGAAGCAACAGAGGCTCTCGCCGTTGTGCCTGGGCCTGCCGGCGGACGTGGATAACGACGGCCACGACGACGTCGTCGACGTAGAGATAATCCGCCACATCGTAACGAAAGAGGACCTCGCCATACCCATAGGGACGTTCGAGGGGTGCTACAAAATCCGGCGGACGGTCTACGCCGCGTTCCATATGACGCAGGGCGGCGACGTCGAGATGAGCTACGTCCAGTACGGCTGGTTTAAACCCAACAAGGGTTACGTCCAATACGCCGGCGACGAGATAGGCGTTCCCAACGGCGCGCGGTACACGTTCCTGGCGCAGCTGGAATCTTACCGCGTCGTCGAACCGGCCTTTTAGTCGCGGTAATCGGGTAGGTTTGGCGGAAGGCGGCCGGACGACGCCGGCTTTTTATCTTATATGCGCGATGTTCTTTTCCTCTCGTACTTCTTTCCGCCCATGGGCGGCGGCGCCGTTTTGCGGGCGCTCAAGTTCGTCAAATATTTACCGGCGTTCGGCTGGCGGCCGCTGGTCGTCGCGGGGGCGCGCGGTTATCCCGCGTTCGACCCTTCGCTCGTAGAAGAAATCCCGGAAGAAACCGCGGTCACGTGGGCGGGGCCGCGTAGGGATTTCGGGCGTGGTGACGAAGCGGCCGCTTTTTACCGCCCCCCTCGTAAGGACCTCGCCTCCCGCCTTGCCCGGTACGCCGCGACCAAGCTGTGCCGGTTCGTCTCGTTCCCGGACCGTTACGCCTGGTTCGCGGACCCCGCGCGGCGAGCGGCGCGGGCGGTCCTCGCGGAACGTCCCGTCGAGCTCGTCTTGTCGACGGCGCCGCCGTTTACTTGCCACCTCGTCGGCGCGGAATTAGCCCGCGAAGCGGGGGTGCCGCTGGTCCTCGATTATCGCGATTCTTGGACCGATAACCCGTTTACCGATTTCCCCACGGCTTTCCATCGCCGGCGGGCGCGCCGGGCCGAGGGGCGCGTGCTCGAGGAGGCCGCGGCCGTCGTCGCTGTTACGAAGGGTATGGCAGGCACTTTCCGGAGCCGCCTCGGCGCCGGCGTACCGGTGCGGTTTATACCGAACGGTTACGACGAGGCCGACTTCGCGGAGTCGGCCGTCGCGCCGGGTGGGCCCTTCACGGTGGCGTATGCGGGCCAATTCTACCCGGGCCGCATGCCCTGGGCTTTTCTCGAAGCCGCCTCGGCGTTCGCCCGGGCTCGGCGACTCGGGCCTGAGGATTTCCGCGTTTTGTTCCTGGGCCACATCGGGCGGCGGGTGTTCGCGGCCGCCGCTAAGTTCCCCGTGCGCGTGGAGGGGATGGGCCTGCTGAGCCACGGCGACGCCGTTAGGGCCATGCGCGCCGCGGACGTCAATTTGCTTATAATCGGCTCGCAGCCGGGCGCCGGCGCGACGTTGACCGGCAAGATCTTCGAGTACCTCCGAGCCGGCCGGCCTATACTGGCGCTTGTACCGCCCGACGGGGAGGCCGCCGCGCTTGTGCGGGAGCTCGACGCCGGCGTGGTCTTGGAGCCGGACGACGCCGCGGGAGCGGAGGCCGCGTTGGCGAAGCTTTACGACGACCGGCCGACGGCCGCGCGCGCCGCGCCGGCGGGGCTCGCTCGTTTCGAGCGGCGCCACCTTACGGCCGAACTTGCCGCGTTGTTTGACGATGTCGCAGAGCTTTAAAAAGCGTATTCTCATCGTAAGTCACAACTTCCCGCCGCTCGGCAGCGGCGGCGTACACCGCCCCGTCAAGTTCGCGCGGTACCTCCAAGAGCTGGGTTGGGAGGTTGACGTATTAACCGTAAAGAATATCCGCTATCACGCGTACGACCCCTCGCTTCTGGACGAGTTGGCGGGCGTCGCCGTCCACCGCGCCGGCAGCGTCGAACCGCTCAGGCTCAATTGGCTCCTGGGCTGGCGTCCGCCGCCTCCGCTCGCCGAAGTGAAGAGTTTTGCCGACCTGGAGGATATCGCAGCGGAAGGGGCGCGGCCGACGGTATCGACCGCCGCCCGTTTTTACAAGAGCGTTACGCGTCGCTTGTTCCAACCCGACGACCAAATATTTTGGGCGCCGTTCGCCGCGGCCCGCGCGGCGCGGCTGGTTGAGGAGAAACGCTTCGATTTGATATTGACGACCTCTCCGCCCGAGTCCTGTCATCTGGTGGGCCTCGCCCTGAAATATATTGCCGGCGCGCGTTGGGTCGCGGATTTCCGCGACGCCTGGAGTACTCATTACCTGAGACGCCGGTTACCGTTCTATAGTAAATATGTCAATAAAATTTTCGAAAGATTGGTGCTTAAAGCCGCCGACGGCGTCGTGGCCAACACCGGGGGTATGGCGTGCCAATTCGCTAAGCCCGGCGAGCCGCATCTTAAAATCCTGACGTTGCCCAACGGCTTCGACCCGGCCGATTTCGGCGAGCCGCTGGCCAAGGCGGATAGC
>JAUWLW010000048.1 GCA_030613505.1 Candidatus Zixiibacteriota bacterium | reverse complement strand
TCCTTCGACTCGGAAATGGCGTTTTTCGGTAACGGTATGGATACGTGAAGCTCCTCGGGCGCACGAATAGCGGACGTCTTATTTTATTTAGGGAGTACGGCTCGGGGAAGGGTTGTATAGGACGACCGTCTGCTCGAGCAGGAGATTACTCAGATAACAGTATGATAAGTGCGCCTCGAAACCTAATACGTGGCCCGCGTCTTGGAGTTATTAAGGACTTAGAATAGTACGGTAAACGCGCAATTGGATATCTAGAGCCCGCTCAACCTCTTTGATAAACGAACGGTCGTGGATGTCCGGATATGCTGATTTTCGCCCTTTCTGCTGTGCTTTTTTTTGGCGATTCTTTGCCGCAGGGCATTTATCGTTTACGTAGTAGCGCGCCGCGAAATCGATTTCGATGTTAACTTCTTTTTCAATGATGAGCATGAGGGCTTCTAATAAAGCGTTCTTGGAGAAATCGGATCTTTTAAAGGAATCGCTTTCGAAACTCTTCGCTTCCTCAGGTAGCAATGATCCTAAAACATCTATCTTGTACTCGCTTTTTGCATCTTCTACTAAGGTTTGACCGGCGTAGGCGTGGCGTTGCAGGATTTTTATCCAATATTCCGCTATGGGACCCAGATTTGACCGGCATTCCCAAAGTTTTATATAGAAATTTTTACCTGCGTTTTCCTTAAGGCTATCCAACAAATTTTTCCGAAAAACGGAACGCACGCCGTAAGGTAAGATCACGCTTATTTCGAATGCGGTCTCTTCTAGAGATAACGTTAATTGTGGGTACTTATAAAATTTCCTTGTATCGTTGTTTTTTGGTCCAATCGGTACCCACGCGTAATTTCCTCCTTGCCTAGCGGAGGGCTTTTTAACAATTCGAAGCTCACTTTTTTTCATCCAGTTTTGGATTTCTTTAGACTCGATTATTCTTTCGAGTAAACGTTTAGCTTTTTCTAGTGCAAAGGGATTATCGTCGGGGCTGAATGCCGGTATACCCGTAAAGGAACCCATGTTTAAATCCTCCTGCGCGAACTCGAAGAAAGGTTCTACTTGAGTATCTGTTTTTTGGGGATACACTACATTATCGAATAATTCGTCCCACGTTTTTATATCACATATATTTTCTATCTCCTGAAGCATCTTCGTTGGGCGATCGCGGCATAGTAAAACGAGCTTCCTTGTCTGAACTTTCGCGAAATCATTTTCTAATATATTTTTATATTTTTCTATTTGTAATAATTCAGCGTCGGCGCCCCATTTACTTTCAATAAAAAGCACGAAACCGGCATTTTCCCCTGCGTGTATCAATAAGTCGGGTACAGCTCGCTTTTTATCTTTTTGGGGAATATTAAGGGAATATTCTGGATGCATTTCAACTTCCGCATTCCGCAATATTTTCCAAGTTAATCTTCGTTCCTTTATTTCATTGCTGAAAACCCATTTAAAGAATGCCCTTTTAAATCGAGCGGAGGCACTCAATAAATAGCCCAATGACGCGGTAAGGCGGTCTTCTCTAGGGTTCCTCTTTTGCGTTGGGGTGTAAGCGTCAAGCCATTTGAAAATATCGGCCATATAAAGCCTCCGTTACGATTAGATAATTTTAAATATAGCACCTTTTCCTTCAAAATTCCAGCCCTGCTGGTTTATTTTCGGCGCGGTTCGTGTTTGTCCAATAGTAGGTCAGAGGAGCGATCGGCCGGGATGCGTTAAGCGGCGAGGATAGCATCGAGTGCCGATAGCGCTTTGGCTTGCACCAATACGGTTTTCCCCCTAGCGCTAAAAGTCGTTTCGTATCGCTCGCTCCCGTCGAGAAGCGGTAACCGAGCACAGGCACCACTTGACTCGAGACTAACTACGTCCGAGCTTAAAAACCTATCCTCTTCTCCTCTGATTTAAACTGGTTCAAAGCGATTAAAACGTCGTTCATCGTCACGTTTGAACCCTTTCGGGCCGACCGTCGTGCGACCGCGAGGGCCACTTGTTTAATGACGCCCCCGGTTACGGGGTATCGGGCCGTGAGTTCGCGTAGATCGGTATCGTCGAGTTTGTGGTTCTTCGGTAGCAACCGTGACCACAGCGCTAACCGGCATTCCAGGTCCGGCGGCGCGAAGAATATTTTAAAGGCGAGGCGACGGTCGAGAGCCGGGTCAAGGAAATCCGCTCTGTTGCTCGTCAATATGTAGACCCCCTCACCTTCTTCGATACCGCGTAGTAGGGTATTTACTTCACGGGACACCACGGCGTCTTGGTAGCGGCCACCACGCGGGCGATTAAAGAAAAGGCTGTCGCATTCGTCGAAGATGATGACGAGGTCTTTTTTCTTGGCGTGCGAGAACAACCGGCTAATATTTTTCTCGGTCTCACCGAAGTAACAATCCACCACCGATTCGGTTCGCACTATGCTAGCTTGCTTCCCGAGGGCACCCGCGAAAGCTTCCGCGGCCATAGTCTTTCCTGTTCCGGGGGGACCGTAGAACAAAACGGCCAGACCGGTGCCTTTCTCGATTACGCCACCGAGCCCAGAGTCTTTTAATATTCGGTGACGTTGCTTAACGTAGAATAACGCGTCTTCGATTTCTTCCCTCGTTTTTTCTGGCAAGACAACATCATCTAATTTTACCCGCGGTTCGATGCTTTCGACCAACTCCCTTTTTGCTTCTCTTCCGCGACGGGCCCATTCGGGCCGTTGGCGGCGCGGGCGATTAAACTTCTTCCCCAGCAGCGTGGAAACGGCACGCGACGTGAGTAGGATGTCTTCGCCGAACATCCCCGAGCGGGCGATTATCTTCCTCTCAACCAAATGGCTGTTAGGGCCCATTAGTTCCGAGAAATGAAGGAGACCCGCTGCCTCCCCTTTGTCCTTTAATAGGGGTGTCATTATTATTTCGCGGCGCAAACCCGCGTTTATGGCCAACTGTTCCAGCAATAACGTGGCTACTATGAGCGTCTCCTCGGGGGAAAGCTGGTGCATACGCACGAAAACCTGGAGGCCCGTTTTACATTCGTCGAGGTTATCCACGCAGGTTTTGGGCCAAAGGCGGGAGAGCCCCTCCTTGCGACTTTCCTTTCCCGTTCGCGTTTTTTGGGGCCGTAATGTTTTAGTACGAGGCCCCTCAGTGAGGTAGCCCACGAAGTTAAGCCATTCCTCTAGCAGGGTGTCGTCGCGGCCATATTTAATGGGGTTACTCTTTTTCGGCATATTTTTTCGCGCTCCTTTTATCCTTAACAAGTATATCGGGAGCGGGGTGACAAATGCTGTCATTGTTGCGGTAAAAATAGGTTTTTAGGGGCTTTTGATAAAGAATCAGCGCGTGTTACCTACCCGATTTTGTCTACTATGTTGCGCATCGCCGTCATTGCCGTTTTCTCGATCTGACGTACATTGTGGCGGGTAATACCGACTATAGACGCGACTTCCCGTAACGTGTGGCGTTCGCCGTTGAGTAAGCCGAAGCGGAGTTCGATGACCTTACGTTCTTGCGGACTCAACGTGCGTAAAATTTTTTGGACGGTTGCGCAAGCCAGTACGTCAGTTTCCGCACACCCCTTTCCTGGTAGAGTTTCCTCTATCGGTAGGTCGGAAAACCTTTTAAAATTCTTCCCGAGCGCACGCCGGATAGCCCGTTCCACGGCTACGCGGGCGTACGAGTAAAAGGGGGCACCGTAATTCGGCGAGAAACGCCGAGCGGCTAATAGTAGTGCAACGTTGCCTTCTTGGATTAAGTCGAGGTACACCGTACCGGGATACGGGAAGCGGCGAGCGTATGTGGAAGCAAACTTAATGACCATTCTCAAGTACGACGTGGCGAGTGCGGCCGCAGCTCCTTCGCCGCCGGCCGCAGCTAGTTCGGTTATCGCTCGTTCTTCTCTTCTCGAAAGCCTTGGCGACCTGGCCACCTCCTGGAAGTAGATCGTTTTTAAGTTCAGGGATAAAGGCGGAGTATCCGAGTCCGGGCAGGTAAATTCGCTAGCGACATCCGCGGTGTCGTCTTGCGTTGCGTCTGCTTCTCTTTCTATTTCGTTCATGGGTAACCTACTCGACTTCCTGTATCTCGTTTTAAAGGGTTTGCCGACGGTCGCCATACTTCGGTCTGGGGTGCTTGTTAGTTTAGAAAGGATAAGCGATTACGGGACGGAACAGGGGCGCCCGACTTATTTCCGTCGGGTGAAGAGTTGGCGCATGCCTTTACCCGGGCGGTTCTTTTTTGGATCCAGGCTCACGATGAGCCATTAGCAGATAAGGGGTTCTTTTTGGGAAGTGCCGTATACCCACTACTTTGCAAGTCTCTCCTACGAAATTCCTTTGTAGGCGTCCAATAAGCGTCTCCAAGTCTGTTGGCTCAACAATTATCTTCTCTATAACCACCAAGTCTCCGAATTCGAATTTGTACTTTTTCATACCGACTATTTTTCAGTTTACTGATTGGTCTCCTAAGCAACAACTTGGAAAATAGAAATAGGTATCGAATACCTTCTCATCTTTTTTATACTCTTCACAATCCAGACTCTCATAAAATCCCCATTGGCAGAGTACGTCTCCATCGTTTCCGACCCAAAATGCACGGTATACTATAATCTTGTCGTTCTCTCCGCATTCCATTTCAGGAATCGCATCCATAACTACTTCAAAGAAAAGGTCGTGGAACTTTTCCTGTTTATAGATTGTAATATCGTGTTTGCTGGGATAGTAAGTTAGGATATGGACGTAGAGCGTATGAAACCCTACAACTGTATTGTATTTATCGCCAGAGAAGAGATACTCATCACTTACCTTCCAAGGGTATTCTCCACTCTGGACGGAGGCAACGGTAAAGACACAGAGAATTAAAAACGTTGCTAATAAAAGCACTAAAAGCTCACCAGGCGAAACCCTCATAATATCATCTCCTCATTTATACTTAACGAAATTCATTTAAATCTCACCTGGGTGGGGATGGATTTGAACCACCGAACCCGAAGGACCAGATTTACAGTCTGGTACCTTTAACCACTCGGCCGCCAGCCCTTACTCTTCATTTTTTCGAAGCACTCTCATACATATCCTATTAACAAAAAAAACGGTGACAAAAAGTGTCACCGCAGGGAAAAGTTGAAACGGTCGATGCCTGGATTTTAAGATTCGCCGGAGTAAATACTCACCATACGTCCAGTGATCTCCTTTACTTTATCACGGAGCGCCGCCGGTTCGAGTATTTCCGCGTCGGCGCCGTACCTCAAGACCCATCGGATAAGTTCTTTTTCCCCTACGACGGTGAGGTTTAGTATAACCGAACCGTCGGGTTGCTCTTCTATCGCCTGGCTCGAGTGCCAACGGCGCTCGCGTATATAGCGCGCTTGCTCAGGCGAGAACCGAACGCGCACGTTTTGGGGAACTTGTCCTACTCTCACCTCGACCCGGAACGCGTCACGCAAGAAGTCCGTAAGTGTGAGTTCGGCGGGAGGTTTGAAGACCTTGTCCGTGAGTTCGATCTCCTCGATGCGGCCGGGCATGAACGTACGCAGTTGTTTTCTAAGGTGACAGAATCCTACCAAGTACCACTCGCCGTCGATATTGAAGAGGAAGTAGGGGTCGATTTCTCTCCAGGTTCTTTCGTCCCGGTAGGCAGTGTAGTAGAACATCCTTATCCGAAAACCGCAATCGACGGCTTCCTGGAGTTTCGCAAATATCTCCGGGTCAACATCCATGACGCCGCCTACGTCGAACGAGAGCTTCCGTTCCCATTCGTCTAGGTACAACTCGACGTCATCTGTGAGCGCGGCGCGTATTTTCTCGAAGGCCGAGCGGAGCGCGTTTTCGTAGGGCGTTCCGCGGTATTGGGCAAGCACTTTCCGCCCGACGAAGAGAGCGAAAAGTTCGCCCTCGTTTAATACTACTGAGCCGAGAGTTGGGGCCGAACCCTCGTAATAATAACCGCGATTTTTTTTTGAGAATTTGATCGGGTAACCCATGACGTTGCGCATGTAATCGAGATCCCGGTATACGGTACGTTGTGTGACACCGAGTGCCTGAGCAAGGCGCGAGACCGAAGGGTATTGGTTACGGCGGATACGTCGGTCAATTTCGATTATTCGTTCGTGAGGGCCGCGCGTCGCAAGTGTTCGTCTCTTAACCATTTATTTTACCCAGCCTTTCAGCTAAGATGACTATAAAATCGGGATCTACTGCTGGCCGAGGCTTTAATTCGTAAGCAGTGACACCGTGCGTCACTACCCGCATTATATAATAAAATAGTTATTTCTTGAAGAAAAGGGTGATATTATCGATGTTAATCTTTGTTGCTATCTTAAACTATTAACTTCGTATACTTCGGGAAGGCCAGATGAACGTTTTCACGCAGGAACTCGCAAATATTTTTCGCGAATACCTCTTCGAGGAGAAGTGGATTGTAGCGCCGTCGCGGCGCGTCGCCCGGCAGTGGCTCGAGGCGGTAGCGCGGGAGGGGCACCCGGTCGTCAACGTCCGCCTCGGGTATCTCCCGGGGCGGTCGGCAGATGACGCGGAGGGTGTCGATTTACCCGAAGACCGGGAGCTGGAATACATCCTGGACGAGCGGCACGACACCCTCGTCAACCTCGCACGTTATTGCGCGCGCGACGCGATGGCGAAGGAAGGTGCGGAATTCATTTCGGGCCTCGGCGTCGAGGTCGCTACGGAGATAGCTTGGGCGAGGCTCGACGCAGAAAGCCGCCAGTATTTCGCGCGTGTCGAGACGTCACCGGGTTTCTTTACAGCGCTCGCCCGTACAATGATGGATCTCCGCCTCGCCGGCTTGAGTGCCGACGACGTCGACCCGGAGAAATTGGAGATCAGAATAAAGGGCGCGGCTATCCGCGAGTTGTTGCGCTCTTACGCCGCTGTCCTCCGCGAGAAGAATCTCTTAGACTACGCCGGCGTATTAGCCCTCGCCATCAACCGGCTTAATGAAAGCCCTTCGCCCGTACCCCCGGATGCCCTTGTTATTTATCCTAAATATGTCGCCCGGCACAAAATGGAACGCGATCTCTTGGCCGCGTTGCCGGTAGGCCAATTGCGAGAGCTGGCGGTGGACGAACCGGTCGCGAGCGACATTGCCTGGCCAGAGAGCTATACGGACCTTGCGTTACTGCGCTGGTTAAAGAACCCGGCCGTTGCGCCACCGCCTCGGGGGGACAAAACCGCGTCGATTTTTGCGGCCGTTGGCGAGACGAACGAGGTCCGCGAGGTTTTCCGCCGTATATTGGCCGAGGGGACGCCGTTCGATAGCGTAGAGATAATCTACGCCGACGCCGACGTTTACCGCCGACTTATTTATGAAGTAGCAGCACGTCTATTCGCTACGGATGACGCGGAAGATGAATCCGCCGCGAGCGAGAGCGACGGAAGCGAATTCGGCCTCCCCGTCACTTTCGCCGACGGCGTTCCGGCTTCCTATTCCCGTCCGGGCCGAGCCCTTCGCGCTTGGGTGGAATGGTCCAGCGAGAACTTCCCACAGCAGACGCTCGTCCGTATGATCCAGGATGGGCTTCTCGCCGTCGGCGACGAAACCGAGTTCAGTTTTAGTTTTCTGGCTGACGAGCTCAGACGCGCTGGCGTAGGAGCGGGTCGCGAACGCTACCTGACGCAGCTTGACGCCGTAATTACCGGTTTAGACGCCCTTGTAGAACGTAAGGAGAAGTTGGTGGATGAGGATGGCGAGCCGTTGGATACGTCTTACTTCGAAAGGCGCCGCACGGCGGTCGGCGTATTGCGGGATCGGGTAAGAGATCTTATTACGCTAACGCCCGACGTTGACGCGCCTTTAGTCGACGTTCTCGCCGCCGGTAAGACTTTCCTGGAAAAGTTCAAGCGCGAGCTGACCGGACGGTTTGACGAGTACGCGGGTCGCGCGTTGATGGATGCCATAAACGAGTTGATAGGATGGGCCGAGGGAGAGCAAGCGCTATCGTACGTGAACGGTTGGGAATGGCTGAAAAGCCTCCCCGCAGAGACGCCCGTGGGGGGTGCGGGCCCGCGCCCGGGGCACTTGTACGTGTCTAACCTTTACGCCGGAGGTCATTCTGACCGGCCGTATACTTTCATTCTAGGCCTGGATGATGGTCGTTTCCCGGGTGCGGGGCTCCCGGAACCTGTTTTATTGGACGGCGAACGGGCCAAGTTATCGGCCGACCTTCCTACGGGAGAGCGGCGGTTGGATGAGCGAGAGGGTGAATTCGCCCGCCTCCTTGCGCGTCTGCGCGGCCACGTTACGCTGAGTTATAGCTGTTACGACTTAGCGGATGACCGCGAATCCTTTCCGTCCGCCGTTGTGGTTAAGGCGTACCGCTTACTTTCGGGAGAACGCGCGGGGGACTTAGAGGCAATGAAACGTTGGCTCGGACCGCCGGCTTCGTTCTGCCCCGACGCTGAGGATAAAGCTTTGGATTTAAGCGAGTGGTGGTTGTGGCGGCTTTTGTCTGAGGATGCGGGGGCCGACAACCGGGCCGTCGTTGCCGGCCATTATGAGAATCTCGTCCGCGGTATGGCCGCGTGCGCCGCGCGGAAGAGCGACGCCTTCACCGCTTACGACGGTTCTGTCCCGGAAGCCGGTCTAGCGTTCACGGCCGACGACGCGCCGCCGTATTCCTCTCACCGACTTGAGACGATAGGCGCCTGCCCTCGCCGTTTCTTCTTTAAATACGTCCTCGGCCTAGAACTCCCCGAGGATTACGCGGTGGACGAGGATACTTGGTTAGACGCCCGCGCTGCAGGGTCTCTGCTTCACGACGTGTTTTACGAGTTCATGACGGCTTTGGTGCGTGAAGGAACACGGCCCCAGGCGAAGAGAGATGAAGAGTGTCTTTTCGCGATTTTAAACCAAAAGATAGGCGAGTACCGGAAGATGTATCCGCCAGCCCGCGAAACTGTTTTCGAAGAACAGGTTGACCAACTCGAAAAGGCCTGTCGTTATTTCCTGCTTAATGAAGAGGTCCACTGCGAAACAAGTACGCCGCAACATTGCGAAGTTACGTTCGGGATGGAACCGAAGGGGGCCGGTACGCCTTTTGACACGGCCGAACCGGTGGACATCGCGTTGCCTAACGGCGCGCGCATTCGTGGTCGCGGCCGGTTGGATCGCGTAGACGAAGAGGCCGACAAGTCACTCGCGATATGGGATTATAAGTCCGGGAGCGCTTGGCGGTTTGAAAAAGAACCGCCGTTCTTCAATGGCCGAGTAATCCAGAATTTCTATTACATCGCCCTCCTGGAGGCGGCGCTCGCGGCGCAGGGAAGGGGGGACGTCGCCGTGGAGTCGTTCGGTTATTTCTTTACCAGCGCGAAAGGTAGGGGGCGGCGGATACGGTATCGGCGCGATGAGTTGATGGAAATGGGACAGGGAATCATAGCGGCGCTCTGCGGCGTCGCCGGCGCGGGTACCTACGCCGCTACCGACGACGTCGGCGACTGTAAGTATTGCGACTACGCGCCGATCTGCGCCGACGAACCGGCGTTCGCGCGCGCCAAGTTGGACAACCCGGAGAACGAAGCACTTAACGATTTCAGGGAGTTGCGGCCCAATGGCGAGACGAAAAGTAAATAATACCTTACCGCCGGACCAGCGGGAACGGGACAAAATTACCAGCGAGCTGGACGGGAATATGCTCGTGGAGGCGGCGGCTGGGACCGGCAAGACGACTTGCCTTATCGACCGCATGTTAGAACTTTTAGCAGCGGGGAAATGCGGCGCGCGGGAGATGGCCGCGGTGACTTTTACCCACAAGGCGGCGGCGGAGATGCGCGCGCGCCTCCAATTAGAATTGGAGAGGGAAGTAAAAAAAGAAGCGCCCGACGACGGAGCACGCGTACGCCGTGAACGGTTCAGCCGGGCGCTAGACGATATATCTCATCTCTTCGTCGGTACTATCCACTCGTTCTGCGGGCGCCTCCTGCGCGAGCGGCCGGTGGAGGCCGGCGTGGATTTAGAGTTTGCCGAGATAGAAGAAAGAGACGACCACTTGCTCGCGGCGCACGTTTGGCGGGAGATGCTGGAAGCCCTCCGCGCTGCGGACGACGCAGAGGTCGTGACCCTTCGTTCCCTCGGCGTAAAATTGAACGACCTTAAAGATGGGTTTCTTACCTTCGCCAACTACCCCGACATAACGGACTGGGGTGAGCGCGAAATGGCGGCGCCGGATCTTGAGGCCTTCCGTAAAGAATGCGGAGAGTACGCTAAGCACATTGGCGCTTTACGGTCTTCTTTTCCGACTCCTGAGGAGCGCGGCACTGACAAACTTATGAACGAGTTGGAGGCGTTCTGCGACCTCGTCTACGACATCGGTTGGGCGGACGTGCGCGACGTCCACGCGATATTAGACGTTCCCGCGTCGGTGAAACTGACGCAAAAGTATTGGCGGGGTGAAAAGAAAGGCCAACAAAACCTCCTCGCGAAACAGGAGGAAGCGCGGTGGAATGATTTCTATGCCGCCGTCATCGGGCCTTTCCGTACGCAGCTTCTCAAATACCGATATCAGTTCGTAATCAAACTATATCGCGTCGTCGCCGCCGAGTTCGCGGAGCGGCGCAGGGAGCTCGGCGTCCTTAACTTCCAGGACCTTCTGATGAAAGCCGCGGCGCTCTTGCGGGAACACCGCGCCGTACGCGGATACTTCGCCGGCAAGTACAAATACTTGCTGGTGGACGAATTTCAGGACACCGACCCGATACAGGCCGAGGTTTTGATGTTGCTCGCGGCCAACGACGCGGGCGAAAAAGATTGGCGAAAGTGCCGTCCAAGGCCGGGTTCCCTGTTCGTCGTTGGCGATCCTAAGCAGTCCATTTACCGTTTCCGCCGGGCCGACGTAGCAACCTATAACGAGGTTAAGGGCATCATGTTGAAAGGCGGCGGCCGGCTCGTCCAGCTCACCGCTAACTTCCGTGCTGTCCAGCCACTTGTCGACTGGGTGAACAACCATTTCAGAGAAGTATTCCCGGAAAAGGCGGACGACTACGCGCCCGCTTACGTTCCGCTCGAGATGGGTAGGACCGATACGGGCGAGGGGGATTTAAGGGGTCTATATGCCATCCGGCTTCCGGAAGATGTGGCCCGTAACCAAGACGAATCCGCAGCTTACGACGCCGACGTGATCTCGGCCTTCGTCGCCGCCGCGCTAACGAAAGGCTACACCATTCCCTTTCCCGTTAGAAAAGAGGCCGACCCGAAAGCGGTGCCTGCTCAACCCGGCGATTTCATGGTTCTAACGCGGGTGAAGCGAAGATTGTCGTCGTACGCCGACGCGTTTCAACGCCGGCGGATACCCCACGCCGTAACCGGGAGCGATGCGCTGAATGCGCTCGCCGAGCTTTCGATCCTCAAAGGCGCGCTCGCGGCGGCAGTTTACCCGGAAGATCCGATAAAGCTCGTCGGGTTTTTACGGGGCGAGGGTTGGGGCGCGAGCGACGAGGAGCTCTACGAGTTTAATAAGGGCGGCGGTAGATTTAGTTATAAAAAGAAGGTCCCGCGAGGTGCCGAGCAAGGAGGCGCCGTCATCGCGGAGGCGGTCGACCGCCTACGTGAATACGACCGTTGGTTAAAAAACCTCCCTCCCGTAGCGGCGGTCGAGCGTATCTTGGAAGACCTCGGCCTCGTCGCCTACGCGGCCGCGGCGGTCGGCGGCAACGGCCGGGCCGGTGGCCTGCTTAAGGCTTTGGAAATGCTACGCGGCCTTCACGACCAGGAGTGGTCGGCGGCGGCTCTCGCGGATGGCTTAGAAGCTCTCGTAGCGACTGATGATAAGGAGCTATGGCAAGACGCGATACCGGCGAAGGCTGCGGTCGGGGGAACACTGGCGCGCGTTATGAACCTACATCAAGCCAAGGGGCTTGAAGCACCGGTAGTCTTTCTGGCGGACCCCGCGGGAGAATCGGACCGCGGGCCGAGAGTCCACATAGACCGACGGGGCGAGATGCCGCGAGGCCATATCGTCGTCTACGATGAACCGAGAAAGGGAATCGCCCGGCAGGGAAAGGAAATCGCTGTTCCGCCAGATTGGGAACAAGCGGAGGAAGAGGCGCGGAAGTACGAAGCGGCTGAGAAAGCGCGCCTACGTTATGTCGCGGCGACACGCGCTGGCGCGATGATGGTCGTCACCGAAAGGCGCAATAAGAGAAGCCCGTGGTACCACTTCGAAAAGGATTTGGGCGAGGCCGAGCCCCTGGAAGCGCCGGGAGAAGAAGAACTACCGGCCGCCCAACCTATCGCAGTGACGGTCGAGGAAGTCGCCGCTGCGCGCGAGGCTTTGGCCGAACGGCGCAATAACGTAATACGCGCGAGCTACGAGCGGGCAGCCGAGAAGGAGCTGGCGCTGGCATCGGCGGACCGTGGTGGTGAATGGCCCGAGGGTAACCGCGTCTGGGGCAACGTCATCCACGGCCTATTAGAAGCGGCTATCCGCAGGCAAGACCTCGATTTATTGCGAATGGCGCGGTGGTTATTAAGGAACGAGGGTAGGGACCAGAGCAAAGCCGACGAAGCTGTAACCGCGGTGGAAGAAGTTATGGGGACGCCGCACTGGCAGCGGGCCCGGGCCGCCAAGATGGTTCTATCTGAGGTTCCTTATTTCCGCAAGGTAAGCCAACCGGGTCATTCGCCCGGCATCGTCGCTGGCGTTATAGACCTCGCCTTTATGGAGGACGACGGTTGGGTTATAATCGATTACAAGACCTCCGCCCCCCCCGACGGCGATTACGCGCCGTACGTCACCTACTACGGGCCGCAAGTGCGCGCCTACGCCCGGGCGTGGGAGGAGATGACAGGCGGACGCGTGAAAGAGGTCGGCTTGTTTTTCGTGGGGGCCGAAGGGTTACGCCCCCGCTATGAGGGTGTGCCGCTGTAGACGACGACGCGGCCTTCCCATTTCGCGGCGGGGTTTCACATATAATAGGTGTCTGTGATCGAAGGTAGAAAGGGCAATGGTAGATGCGACAGAGGAGATTTACTTAACGGTTCACAAAGCCGGGTTAAAGGCGCTCCGGGCGGTAACCCCTACGCCCATGACCGTTGTTGAGCGGGAGAACCCGTTCGACGAAACTTCCGAAATAGTCGACGCGGAGTATATTCCGGAGGGTTTGTGTGGTTTTACGTGGGTCGTTATTCGACCCGCCTCGTCGAAGTTCGCACGTTGGCTTCTGAAAAAGGGTTTAGCTAGCCGGGGTGAGGGCGGTGGTGTAAAGATTTGGATTGGCGGGGGCGGCCAGAGCGTCGAACGCAAGAAGGCATACGCAAAGGCGTTTGCGGAAGTACTTAACGCGAATGGGATTGACGCTTTTGCCGAGAGTCGTTTAGATTAGGTCCAGGGGTTTTGATTTTGATGCACGCCAAACGTAGCAATTGGCTTTCTGCTAGACGAGCAGAAGGGCTGCTAAGCGGGTAACGCTTCTGCTGTGCAAGCAGACGCGCTCAAGCGACGTTATGTGTTTGTGCGAACACGCGTTGTCGGAGATATATAACGGCGACTCGGCCGCGTGAAAGCGCTGTTCAGGTAGGGGGTAGTTTTAGATAGTGGAAAAGCGTTACGGGAGGCCGGCTACCGGGGCTCCTCCCGGCGCTCGTTTATTCCAACCCTCCTGCCGCGCCGGCCTCCCTCGGCCGCCTGAAGGCGTTGTTTAAATAGGAGGTTAAGAGATGAAAAGGGTGTCAATTATCGCAACGGCGGCGGCTGTCGCGGCCGCGGCCCGGGGCGCCTGGGAGTACGAGGGGGAATGGGGCGGCGAAGGCACGGGCAACGGCCAATTTAACAAACCCGGCTTTGTAGCGGTGGCGCCCAATGGTAACGTATACGTCGCCGACCAGGATAACGACCGCGTCCAATACTTCACCCCCACCGGTTCCTTTTTAGGAAAATGGGGTACGCCCGGTTCGGGTAACGGCCAATTTTCTGACCCCCTCGGCGTCGCCCCTTTACCGAACGGTACCAGAGTCCACGTTGCCGATCCTTATAACCACCGCATCCAGTACTTCCGCGGGTCGCATCCTGCGGTCGTGCCCTCGTCGGTGGGGCGGATCAAGGCGTTGTTCAAGTAGGGGCGAGCGGCCGTTCGCTGTTACGTATCACCGGCTCCGGGGCTGTTTCTTCTTAATAATAAAATTGCTTGACGCAGGAGTTGATCAAAGCATATAATTAACTAGAAGGAACGAGGAGGGAAGTATGGTAGAGGAAATTATTCCCAGCCGGCGCGCCCTTCGCGGCAGCGGCGGTTTTGTATTTTTCAAAGTCGTTTGTGAATTCATCGTTCCCGAGGCCGCGAGTAACGTCCATCTTACCGCTACCAGGGAAAACTGCGTACCGGCCTACAAGACGGACCTGAATATTCAGTAGTGATTCTCGCCAAGGGGGTTTTAATATGAGAGTTTCGGCAACGGTTTTATTGGCACCGGTTCTATTAGCGGTCGATACGCCGGCGCCTCCTGCCGGAATAGGCCGGAGGCTCGCGGCAGCGTAAAAAGCCCACGCCTGGGAAGGCCGGCCCGAGAGACCCCGACGCTGAATAAAAACGGCCGCCCGCCGGCGGCCGTTATCGGCTCATGCGCCCCCAAGGCGCCCGCTACCCGCCCGCGACGGACACGCCGTCCAACAGCACGTACGGCATCAACGCGAACTTGTTGTCGTCGGTCCAGCTGTTGACGCGGTCCGACGAAACAGCCGCCACCCGGCCGAAAACGTCGTAAACGTTCCCCGTAACCATGACGTTCTTGACGCGTTTGGTCAGCCGGCCGCGCTCGACCAGGAACCCCGAGTAGACGCCCATGGAGAACTCGCCGGCGAGGTTGTTGGCCTGGCCGCTCCCGGCCATATACCTCAGGAACAAGCCCTTGTCGATCGAGTTCAGGATTTCCTCGTGCGGCGCGTCGCCCGCCTCCATCACAAGGTTGAATATGCCGGGGGTCGGCCTCCCGTCGTCGCGGCGGCTCGCGCCCCCCGTCGGTTCCTGGCCCACGGCCTTGGCCGTCTCCAGCGTGTGGTTGAAGGACTTCAAAACGCCCCTCTCCACCAGGGCCCTTTTCCGGGCCGCGACGCCCTCGCCGTCGAAGGGGGCGCTCCCGGGCGAACCGGCCCAGAAGGGGTCGTCCCAGACCGTGACGGCTTCGTCGAAAATCCGCTCGCCGATTCTATCTTTCAGGGGCGACGTACCGTCCTTTATCCTCTCGCCGCCGAGGCCCACCAGCAGCGGCAGCAAGAACTGGGGAACGGCGAAGGGGTGGAGGAGCACCGGCATCGCCGCGGTGGCGACGCCCGCGGCCTCTCGGCCCATCTCGTAGTAATCCACCAGATAGCGGACCATGCGCTCGGGCTGGACACCGCCCGGCTCAGGGGAATACTCGACGTCGAACACTTCGTGGATATCCCCCTCCCGCGCGTCGGTCAATTCGGCCATTATCATAAGGCCTGTGGAAGAGTGGTCGTAGGACACGCCCCGCGAGTTACGGATCGAAAAACGGTCGATGTTCTTGTCCAACCTCACGCTCACCGGTAAATTTTTCCCGATCCCTTTCTTGACGCCGTCGATGATGCGTCTGCCCCAGTCCGCGAGTTCGGAAGTGGCCAACTCCGCCGTCTCCGGCGAAAATACGTCCACCGCGGCGACCGCGGCGGGCCCGGGCAAGTCGACGTCGATTTCCTTGCCGTAGGCGGCGGTCTCCGCCGCGCGCGCGACCAATTCCTCGTCGGCGAGGGTGTTGCTGGTACAATAGCCGGCCTTGCCGTCCACCACGACCCGGCAGGTCGCGAAGGAGTTCGTCCTCCCCTGGACCTCCGTCAGCGTACTGGCCTCGAAGTTCACGGGCACGGCGTCCGCCGTCACCCGATAAATGTCGAATTGCCTGTCGCCCATTATCTACCTGCCTCCTATGAGGGCGCCGCGGATCCAAACGTGGGGGCCGCCGAAACTCACGCCCAGCGGGAACTGCTCGCCCCGGCCGCAGCCGCCGGCGGTGCTGAACCACTCCTGCTCGTTCGAGCACGCGGCGATGTTCTTCAACGTCGTGAACAGGTTCCCGTTGAGAGTGAAGTTCTTGACCGGCTTCGTTAGCTTGCCGTTCTCGACGACGTAACCGACGCGGGCCGAGAAAGTGAAGTTCTCGCCGCCGGTGCCGCCCCGGCTATCCTTGACGAGCAGGCCGGTGCCCATCTCGCGCAGCAGCTCCTCGAGCGTCGCTTCCCCGGGCTCGATGAGCGTGTTGGTCATCCGGACGATGGGCGGGTACGCGGCGGTGAGGGCCCGAGCGTTGCCGGTGAGCTCCTCGCCGAGCATCGCCGCGGTCATCCGGTCGTGGAGGTGGCCGGTCAGGACGCCGTCCCGCAGGAGAACCGTCCCCCTTCCCTCGACGCCCTCATCGTCGTAGGCCAGAGAGCCGGCCTGCTTGGGGTCGAGGGTGGGGTCGTCGACGATGGATATCGCCGGCGAGCCCAGCGTCCGGCCCAGGCGCATGACCTCGGCCTTTTGCGGGTCGCGGTAAAAGTGATCGGCCTCGCTGGTGTGGCCGAAAGCCTCGTGGGCGAAGACCCCCGCCAACTTGGGGTTGGCGATGACGTCGCACGTGCCGCCGCGAGCGTCCTCGGCCGCGAGCTGCTCCTCCAGCCCCTCCAGCATCTCGGGTATCTCGTCTCGCAGCTCGAGGAAGGCCTCGAACCCGGCGCGATAGCGGTAGTGCGCGCCGTGCGATTCAGGGACGCCGTTCGCCTTGCCGGTCGCCCACACGATGCCGCGGGAGAACACCTGTTCGGCCTCGATCAACCTCCCCTCGGCGTTGAGGAAAACCGAGTTCCTGACGGTATCCTCGTACGTCACCTCGGCCGAGTCCACGCGCGGGTGCCGCCGCACGAGCTCGTCGTACGACCGGGCGGCGTCGAGCTTCTCGGCCAGCGGCACTTCGCGGGGGTGCCGCTCGAATCGAGCGGCCACGGTCGCCTCCCCCGGCCCGAGTTCCCCCACCCGCGCGTCCCCGCCGCCGACGCTCCGGGCGAAGTCGAGCGCCTGTGCGATGTGCTCCCGCACGTCGCCGTGGTCGTTGAAAGACGAAAAACCCCAACCGCCCCGGTAGAGGACGCGTACGTTGCCGCGGTCGGTGTCGCGCCGGTTGATGGCCTCGACGTCGCCGTTCTTGACTCGAATCAACGTTTGCGCCTCCGTCTCCAGGCGGACCTCCCAAAAATCGGCCGGCGGGAAGTCGCCGCGGTCGGGGAGGTAATCCTTCAAATTTTTCATAAAGCCCGGACCCTTTCGCGATGTGACTTGGCCCCATTCTTAGTACCACAGTTAAAGTTACTCGCGTAGCCTATGAGTCCCCGGATCACCGCTAATTTAAGGAACGGGCAGGCAACGGTTCGAACGCTTCCGGCGCCGGGGGCCGGTAGTTCAACGCGCTGTGGGGACGCACCTCATTATACTCCCTCCGCCAACGATACGTCAAGACCCTAGCCTTCAACACCGTATCCAGCAGCTCGCGGTTCAGGAACTCCTCGCGGAACTTCCCGTTGAAAGACTCGATGTAGCCGTTTTCCCAGGGGCTACCGGGCTCGATATACAGGGTCCTCACCCCTACCCGCGCCAGCCACCCGCGTACCGCCCGCGCCGTGAACTCCGGGCCGTTGTCGGAGCGGATATGGGCCGGGACGCCGCGCTTTAAAAACAGCTGCACCAGGCGGTGTAGTACGTCCTCGGCCGTGAACCTCCTGCCCACGTCTATGGCCAGGCACTCCCGCGTATACTCGTCGAGGATTGTCAGGAGGCGGAGGGGCAGGCCGTCGCTCGTCCGGGCGCTTAAGAAGTCGTAGCTCCATACGTGGTTCTTGCGTTGCGGCCGGAGGCGGAGGCACGAACCGTCGGTCAGCCACAGCCGTCGCCGCGGCCTTTGCCGGCAAAGTTACTACCGGGTGGGCGCGATAGTACTCGGACCTCCGACCGTCTGCCAAGAAAGCAGAAGCGTTTAAGCGTGCACCATACTTAACAATAACTGGTGTTATCAGTGGTGTACTGTTTTGAAAGGGTTTGCGAAGCCCCTTTGGCGTGGTTAAGCGTTGACAAGTTTACCGCTGAGGCGCTATGATAGCGGGACGCAGGAGGTTGTTATGGCCGGCGCCGAAAAAGGTCGCGAGCTCAGCGAGGACGCGCTCTTCAAACGGTACGAGAAAAACCCCATCCTGACCGCGGATAATTGGCCCTACCGCGCGCACGCCGTCTTCAACCCCGGCGCGGCCCTCGTCGACGGCGAGACGCTGCTGTTGGTGCGGGTGGAGGACCTGCGTGGTTTCTCCCACCTCGCCGTCGCCCGCAGCGCCGACGGCAAGACGAAGTGGCGGGTGGAGGCCGAACCCGCGCTCGTCGCCGACCTCGCTTGCGACGAGCAACACTACGGCGTCGAGGACCCGCGCGTCGTGTGGCTCGCGCCCCGGGAGGAGTACGCCGTCACGTACACGTCGTTCATCCGCAACGAGACGGTGATATCGCTCGCCACCACCGCCGACTTCAAGACTTTCACGCGCTACGGCCGCCTGCTGCCGCCGGAGGACAAGGACGCCTCGCTTTTCCCCCGGAAGATAAACGGCCGCTTCGCGCTCATCCACCGCCCCATCATCCGCGGCGAGGCCCATATGTGGATGTCGTTCTCGCCCGACCTCAAGTATTGGGGCGACCACCGCCTGCTGTTGACCACGCGCCCGGCCTCCTGGGACGTCCACCGCGTAGGCCTGGGGCCGCCGCCGCTCGAGACGCCCGAGGGATGGTTCGTCATCTACCACGGCGTGCGGAGCACCGCCTCCGGCAGCCTTTACCGCAGCGGCCTCGCCCTTCTCGACCTCGCCGAGCCGGGGCACGGCATCCGCCGCCGCGCGGCCTGGGGCTTCGGTCCGCACGCCTACTACGAGATGATAGGCGACGTCCCGGGCGTGGTCTTCCCGTGCGGCACCGTGCTGGACGAGGAGACGCGCGAGCTCCGCGTCTACTACGGCGCCGCGGACTCCGTCGTGGCGCTGGTGACGGCCTACTTCGA
>JAUWLW010000003.1 GCA_030613505.1 Candidatus Zixiibacteriota bacterium | reverse complement strand
TCGGTGAAGCGGTATTTGATGAGGGCCCAGAGCGCCGGTATGCCGTCGAACCAGGTTATCTTTTTACCCTCGTCGTAGTCGCGGCCGTGGTACGAGATAGGCATCTCGTAAACGCGGAGTTTTTTCTGTTTGAAAACTTTCGCCGTTATCTCGGGCTCGAAGTTGAAGCGATCCGATTTAATAGTGACGTTCTTGATGACGTCGGCGCGGAATGCTTTATAACACGTCTCCATGTCCGTGAGCATGGTGTCGTAGAGAACGTTCGTGACGAGCGTCAGGAACTTGTTGCCGAAGTAATGGACGACTTTGAAAACCCGGTGGGTCCCCAGGAAGCGCGAGCCGTAAACGACGTCGGCGTACCCGTCGACGATGGGTTGGATCAGCGCCGGGAATTCTTCCGGCAGGTACTCGAGGTCGGCGTCTTGGATAACGACTACGTCGCCGGTGCACTCCTCGACGCCGGTTCGTATAGCGGCGCCTTTGCCGCGGTTCTTCTCGTGGTAGCGCACCGTTACGCCGTCGACGCCGTCCTCTTTCGCCAAGACGTCGCGCGTGCCGTCGCTCGAGCCGTCGTCCACGACTACGATCTCTTTGTTTAGCGGTAGCGCGCGGCAGCGGTCGATTATTTCTTTGACCGTGGCTTCTTCGTCGAAAACCGGGATAATGATGGATAGCTTCATAACGTTGTGCCGTCGGCGGGCGCGAAAAGCGCGCAACCTCCTACGATTGAATATAAACTATGCCGGGCGGGGCGTCAACGCCTATTTCGCTAGCGGGTTTGACACCGGACGAAGAAGGCGACGGAACGATCGTACGTTTTCTCGTCGGCGGCGTCGAAGTAGCACGCCGGCAGTTCCCCCAACGAGAGGTGGTACGAAATGCATTCGCAGCAACGGCCTTTCCTGCTACACGGCTCGTACGTGCAATTGCACGAACTCAAGTTATCGTCGAGCTTGCACTCCGCCATCGCTTTCGACACCTCTGATTATTTATAGTTGTCTAAAGGTAGTATTTATTTTATGATTGCGCGATGTCTTTCCTCGAGCTACAAAAAACGATCATCTACGGCCCCATCGCGTCACGACGGTTAGGCCCTTCGTTGGGCATAAACGTCTCATCGACGGTCGCGAATATCTGCTCGTTTGATTGCATATATTGCCAATACGGCCCGACGACGTACCACGTCGCCTCGAGTAGGGGATTTGACCATATGCTGCCGTCCACGGCGGACGTTGCCCAGGCGCTCCGCGACGCGCTCGGGTCGGTTCCGCCGCCCGATTATATTACGTTCTCCGGGAACGGCGAGCCTACGTTGCACCCTGAATTCCCGGCGATGGTCGAGGCCGTGCGGGGCGTCCGAGACGAAATTTGCCCCGCGGCGAAGTTGGCCGTCCTCTCGAACTCGAGTACCGTCGATCGCCCGGAAATACGGGCCGCGCTCGCCTCGTTGGACGCGGCCATTATGAAATTGGACGCCGGCTCGCCGCAGCTCTTCGCCGCGATTAACGTACTCGCGCCCGGCGTGTCGTTCGACGATATTTTGGAAGGGCTCGCCGCGTTGGATGATTTTACGGTCCAATCGTGTTTTGTCGCGGGGAACGCGGGAAACGCCGACGACGCCGCGGTGGCCGATTACGTGGGCGCGGTAGCCGCGGTGAAACCGTCGGCCGTTCAGATCTACACGACGGACCGGCCCGTAGCGCGGTCCGGCGTCCAGATGGTTCCTCGCGAGCGGCTTGCGGCTATCGCCCGCCGCGTGTGCGAAGAGGCCGGCGTCCCGGCCGACATATATTAAGCCCGGTTGGTTATCGCTTAACCGCCGCTACGCCGCGGCGGTTTTTTATTTTTTTCCCCGCCCGGTCGACCATCTGGCCGTCGCGCAGTACGATGGTGCGCCGCGCCTTGGCTGCGACGTCGGGGTCGTGCGTTACGACGATGACGGTTTTGCCTTCGTCGTTTATATGTTGAAATACCGCTAATATTTCGTCGCCGATTTTGGTATCGAGGTTTCCCGTCGGCTCGTCCGCCAGCACGACCGAGGGGCGGTTGACGAGTGCCCGGGCGATGGCGACGCGCTGCCGTTCTCCCCCCGACATTTCGTTAGGTTTATGGTGGCCGCGTTTGGCGAGCCCCACCGCCTCCAGGACCTCCGCGGCGCGTTGGCGGCGTTCCTCGGGAGGGAGGCCGGCGTATATGAGGGGAAGTTCGACGTTTTTGGCAGCCGTAGCGCGGGGGAGGAGGTTGAAAGTCTGGAAGACGAAGCCTATCTCGCGATTGCGTATAGCGGCCAGTTCGTCTTCGGTGGCCGCGGCGACCTCTTGGCCGTTCAAGTGGTAGGAGCCGCTGGTCGGGACGTCGAGGCAGCCGATGATGTTCATCAAGGTCGATTTGCCGGAGCCCGAAGGGCCCATAATAGCGGCGTATTCGCCTCGCCGGAGGTCGAGGTTGATGTCCTTGAGCGCGACGACGTCTTCGCCGCCCATTTGGTAGATTTTAAATATGTCGCGGAGCTTTATGAAAGGTTCGGTCGTCAAGCTGACTCTTCTTCCGTCGGTTTCTTTTTCTCCAGTCGGACCAAGTCGCCGTCGTTCAAGTGACGCAGCGTTTTGTACGGTCCGGCGATAATGGTTTCGCCGCCCTTCAGGCCCTTTTTAATTTCTACGTACCGGTCGCCCATGATGCCCGCTTCTACTCGGACGAAGCGGGCCCGCTTTACGAACGGCTTCTCGTCGTCCAGGACGAATACGCCTTTCACGTAGTCGGTGCGGAACAAGTCCGATTGGGGTTTTTCGGTTTTCTCCTCGGCCTTCTCGGGGCCGCGGCTTTTGCCGGCGCGGGCTTCCTCCCACGCCACCACCGTCTCGCGAGTACGCGTTACGAGCGCCTGGATGGGAATAGCGGTTACGCCTTTGGCCTCGGCCGTAACGACGTCAGCGGTAGCGGTCATCCCCGGGCGGAGCGCCGACGTGTCGCCGCCGAGGAGAACCTTGACTTCGAAATCGGCGGAGGTCTTTTCGTCGGTAGTGGCGAATGGCGATTCCTTGGCGCTGGAGGCGATCTCGATAACTTCCCCTCGGTATATTTTATCCGGAAAGGCGTCTATCGTTACCGAGGACGGCTGCCCCAACTCGACGTTGACGACGTCGGTTTCGTCGACGTCGGCGACGACTTGCATGGCGGCCAGGTCGGCAACCGTCACCATCACCGTGCCGGGTGTATTGAGCGTACCCACGACGGTGAATTCGCCCTCCTCGACGTTGAGCGCGGTTACGACGCCGTCGAGGGGAGAAGTGTATACCGTTTTATCGAGCGAATCCTTGGCCTGCACCAGCAGGGCCCGCGCCCGGACGACGTTGTCGCCAGCCAGCTCGTATTCGGTCCGCTCAGCTTCGAATTGCGTTTTGGCCAGGTCGTACTGTTCGCGCGATATGAGATGCTTGTCGTATAATTCCTGCTTGCGGGCGAAAACCTCTTCGGCTGTTTTCCATTTCATTTCGGTCAATTCCAAGCTGCGGAGCGCGCTTCGGTAGGCCGCGCCCGCCTCGTCGCGGCTGGCGCGATATTGGGTTTGCTCGAGCTCCAGCAGGATATCGCCTTTGGCTACTCGGTCTCCTTCTTCGACGAAAATCTTCGTCACCTTGCCCATGATGTTGGCCGAGATGTCGACGCTCACGCGGGGGTCGACCGTAGCCGGGCCGGATACGTAAGACGTGATATCCGCGCTCGTGACGGTGTCTACCCGTACGGGGGGGATTTGCTGCCGCTTGGAGTTGGTTACCAGCAGCGGGCACGAGATCAATATGAGCCATATTATAACGACTAAAGCCCACCGCACTTTGGTCATACGGATTTGGCGTCTCATCTCTAATTCCTCTTCGGGCGCAAATTTAAAAGGCGCTCGACGCCCCGGGTTAAGACCCGCGGCCGGGCCCAAGGAATCGCGTTAAAAGGATCGGGGCCCCGGCTCGAGGGATGGCCTTACGTAACTACGTTAGGTCCGAACTGGGTGTTAATATTCCAGCCCGCCTAGCGCGCGCTTCAAGTCGAAGTCGGCGATGAGGAAGTCGTATTTCGCTTCGACGAAAGAGTTTTGGGCTTCGACGAAGCGGGCTTGGGCGTCGGTTAGCTCGAGCGTCGAGGCGCCGCCGAGCGCGTAAAGTTCTTGGACGATGGTGAATTCCTCTTCGGCGGCGGCCGCGGTCTTATCCGCTACAGTGACCGTCTCGGCTTGCTTCTTGTATTCGTAATAAGCTTTCGTAACGTCCAGCGCCACCGCGTCGCGCAGCCGGTCGTACGCCACGCGCGTGTTTGCCGCCGCGGCCCGGGCCCGGTCGAGGTTGGCTTTGGTTTGGAAGCTGTCGAAGAGGTCCCATGAGGCGGTCGCGCCCACGGCCCATTCGTCGAAGTCGTTCCATGTTTCGCGGGAGGGGGAGTTGACGTCGTTCCAATCGTATGTAACGGACGCGGCCAGCGATGGGAACCACCCGGCTCGGGCGGAACGTACGGCGAGGTCGGCGACGCGCTTATCGGCGCTCGTTCTGGTTACGTCGGGGCGACGGGCCATCGCTTGCTCGGTTAAGTCGGCCGGGGAAAGTAATTCCCGCGGTTCGACCCCCTCGACTTCGGCGAAGGCGAGGTTTTCGTCCGGTTCCATACCGGCGGCGTTGAAGAACGCCAAGCGCGCCGTTTCCACGGCCGCCTCCGCGGCGATCGACGCTATTTCGTCGGAGCCCAGCTGGACAACGGCTTTGAGGTATTCCGCCCGCGAGATAGCCTCGGTCTCGTATTGGGCCAGCGCGAGTTCCTCGTTATTACGGCTCGCCTCCAGCGAGGTGGCGGCGACGTTTTTCAAACCCTGAGCTTTTAATACGCCCAAGTAAACGCGCGCGACGTCGACGACCAACAATTGGCGCTGCTCGTCGCGGCTTGCGGCGCCGGCCCGAGCCGACGCCCGCCCCGACATGACGCCCCATATCAACCTCCCGCCGGCGAACAACGGCTGGTCCAGGCGCCCTTGCGCGTAGTAGTAATGTATCGGCGAATACCCCGGTAATTCGTAGCCACCGTAGCGGAGTACCTCGCGGTCGTAGTAACGCGAGGCGGAGTAGGAAAGGTTGGCCGTGGGGAGGACGCCGCCCCATCCCTGGTAGAGGTCGGCTCGGCCGTACAGGTACGTGGCCTCCGCGGCCACGGCCGCCGGGCTGCGTGCGAGCGCGAAGTCGATGGCTTCTTCGAGCGTCAGTTCAGCCGCAACCGCGTTCGACCCTATCGCTAGAATCGCGCCAATTGTCTTAAGAGACTTCATTTTTCGTATAACGTGCTTGTAAATAAATTACGGTATTTTAACAAAAATAGTTTCACCCGGCAAGGTAAACCGGCGCGCCGTGCCTAGTAAGCGGATTTCGCATTTTCCTTTCGCATATCGACGGAAGTAGTAAAGCCGCCTCCCAAGGCGGCTTTTATATGTTTTGAGTGGATTATTTATTTCTTCTCCTCTTCGTCTCCGCACTCGCGCGGCGGCAGCTCGCCGCAGCGTATCAGCAGGTCCTCCCATTCGCGGTCGACGTCGGCTTGGATCTCGGCGACGAGCTCGGGGTGGCCGTCGCCGTCGAAGAGGTGTGCGAAGCGGCCTTGGAACTTCATCCACTCCTCGGCGGGCAATTTGTTCCGGGGTTTATAGGTGAGCTTCCACCTGTCGTCGACGATCTCATAAAGGGGCCAGAAACAGGTATTGGTGGCGATGCGGCTCACCTCGAGCGTTTCCTCGGGGCCGTGGCGCCAACCGCGGTGGCAGGGCGCGAGGATGTTGATGAAGGAGGGGCCGTCCGCCGCGAGGGCTTTCTCGACCTTGCGCACAAGGTCCATAAAGGCGTGGGGCGCGGCCTGCGCCGCGTACGGAATGTGGTGCGCGGCGACGATGGCGGTGAGGTCTTTGCGACGGCGAATTTTGCCCGGAATCAGTTTGCCGTGCGGGGCGGTGGTAGTGGAGGCGCCCTTGGGCGTAGCGCCCGAACGTTGGATGCCCGTGTTCATATAGGCCTGGTTGTCGTAGCAGACGTAGAGCATCTTGTGGCCGCGCTCGAGCACGCCCGATAATGCCTGTAGGCCGATGTCGTACGTGCCGCCGTCGCCGCCGAAAGCGATGAAGTGGAAATCCTTATCCAGCTTACCTTGCTCTTTGAAGACGCGGTAGGCTGTCTCGACGCCGGAGATCGTGGCGGCGACGTTTTCAAACGCGTTGTGGATCCAGGGGACTTTCCACGAGGTGTAGGGGTAAATGGTCGTCCCTACTTCCAGGCAGCCGGTAGCGTTGCCTATAACCACCGGCCCGTCGGCGGCGAGCAATACTTGTCGGGCGACGATGGCGGCGCCGCAACCCGAGCACAGACGGTGGCCGCCGGTAAAGCGTTCTTCGCGGCGAGATAATTCTTTAAGCGTCGTCATCTATCTACTCCTTAAAGGTCCCGGTTAAAGTCCCTTAACGTACGCCGAGGTAGCTAACATGCTGTTCGATTTCGCCGGTCCGCGCTACGCGTAGGCCCTCTTCGAATGCCTGCTCGAGGAGGTCGGGGCCGGTGTCGCGGCCGCCGAGGCCGTATATGTAATTTATGACCAGCGGCCTCTCGGCGACCTCGTAGAGCGCGCTCCGCAACTCCATGAAAGTGGGCGAGCCGAACGCGCCGAACGACGCGACGCGGTCGCACACCACGACGCACTTCGTCTTGCCGAGGGCGTCGGTGACCTCGCCGTGGGGGAAGGGGCGGAAAGTCCTCAGCTTCATAAGGCCGACGGATTTACCCTGGTCCCGCAGGACGTCCACGACGTAGCGCGCCGTCCCGGCGGTGGACCCGAGCGCCACCATTATGACGTCCGCGTCGTCGGCGCGGTAAGTTTCGACCGGGCCGTAGTGACGGCCGGAGAGCTTTTCGTACTCGGCCGCGGCGGCGGCGAGCGCTGCGGGCGCGCGTTCCATACCCTCGATTTCCTGGCGCTTGTGCTCGAAGTAATAATCGTGGAAATCCAGCGGCCCCACGGTGAAGGGTTTTTCGTCCAGAAGCATGGCGTACGCCGGTTTATACGGCCCGACGTAGTCCTTGACGGCGTCGTCGGGGAGGGTCTCTACGACTTCCATGGTATGGCTGATGATAAAGCCGTCGTACATAATCATTGCCGGCAAGAGGACGTCGTGGTTCTCCGCGGCTTTTATGCCGATAAGCCAAAGGTCGTATGCCTCTTGCGGGTTTTCGGCGTACATCTGGATCCACCCCGCGTCCCGGGCGCCCATGGAGTCGGAGTGGTCGCAGTGGATGTTTATGGGACCGGAGAGGGCGCGGTTGACTACGGCCATGGTAATGGGCAGGCGGAGGGAAGCGGCGATGTAGAGCACTTCCCACATCAACGCGAAGCCGTTGGCGGAAGTGGCCGTCATCGTACGGGCACCTGCGGCCGCGGCGCCGATACAAGCGCTCATGGCGGAGTGTTCGCTCTCGACCGTTATGAACGCCGTATCCACGTCGCCGTCGTGTACGTACTGGGCGAACTCTTGCATCAGCTCGGTTTGGGGCGTGATGGGGTACGCGGCCACGACGTCCGGGTTGACCTGTTTCATGGCGTACGCGCCGGCGTCGTTGCCGGTGAGCGGCATTTTTATTTGTGGGACGGATGTTTTAGCCATGGCGGTCTCCTATTTCTCTTCGTCTAATACCATCTCGATGGCTTTTTTCGGACACTCGGCGGCGCAAATGCCGCACCCTTTACAGTGAACGTAATCGAAGCCGACTATTTTTTCGTCCTCGATAAGGACCGACGTGTCCGGGCAGAAAATCCAACAAATAAGGCAATTGTTGCACGCTTCTTGATCCAAGACCGGTTTAAACGTTCGCCACGAACCGGTTTCGTACTCGTCGGCGTTGCCGGCCTCCATTATCAACCCGCCCAGCGGGACATCTTTCCAGCCTTTCTTTTTTTCCATTTTTACGTTGCCTCCGTTTTTAACTGGCGGCGCCGTGCACCTCGTCGTACGCCCTCTTCACCGCGGCGACGTTATCGGCTACGACCTTCTCGGATTTCGCGCTGAACTTCTTCTCGAAGGTTTGGTTGATCCAGGGCAATTCGACCAGGCCGACGACTTTTACCAAGGCGCCCATCATCGGCGAGTTGGGCATGTCGCGACCCATCGTCTCGAGCGAGATCTTCTTGGCGTCCACGACGAACACTTGCCCTTTGTCTACGCCCAATTTAGCGGCGAGCTCGGCCGGGTCGTGGGAAGAATTTACCAAGACTTTGCCGCCTTTTTTCAAACCCTCCGTTACGCCAACGGTCCCCAGGAGCGTGGGGTCCAATACTACTACTACGTCCGGGTCCGTAATGAAGTTGTGGAGGTGGATGGGGTTATCGCTGAGGCGAGTGAAGCCCTGTATCGGTGCGCCCGAGCGTTCGGGGCCGTAATCGGAAAAACCTTGGACGTGTTTTCCGCCCTCGATTGCCGCCTCGGCGAACAACATTGCCGCGGTTTTAACGCCCTGGCCGCCGCGGCCGTGCCACCGGATTTCGAGGATTTTAACCGGCAATTCTTATCACCTCGCTAAGTTTACGCCTCGTATTCGGCGCGCCTGAGAGGGAGCGGAGGCGACCGGTACATCCGCTCGGCCTTCCGACAACGCCGCCGATAGACTTGAGTAACCGTAAAAAGTTTAGTTTGGGGGGTAGTTTATACCGCTATCTAACAAATTAACTTAGTCCGGCCTCGTTCACTCTTAGAAAATTATAACATAAAGTCGGTTTAGGTGGAAAATGTTTTTACTGCGGTTCGCCGGAAATCAGCGAACCGGCGGCGTTACGGCGCGAACCGCCTTTTTACTTGATTATTTACGGTGAAACGCTTATATTAGGGCCGTTACGAATAGACGAGGTGTTGATATGAAATTAGCTGTACGTATATTATTGGTGGCCGCGGTGTCGTTGGCGTTAACCGGCGTATCCGCTTCGGCGCGCGTCGGCGAGATAGTAGCGTCCTTCGCCTCTCCCGCGCCGAAACCGATCGCGCTTACGTGGGCGGACGGAAACGTTTATTGTTTTTGCCAAACGTCGCCATACCTCATTTGGAAGGTAGGCCCGCGTAGCGGCACGGTCCTCGGGTCTTTCAGGTTCGCGAAGACCGGCGCCGATACCGCCGGCCTGGCTCACGACGGTAAATACTTCTGGGCCGGCAACACCGCCACCAACTATATTTACCGTTTTGAGTGGGGCGGCCGCGTGGCCTCCTCGTTTAAGGTCAACTGGAACTTCGGCCAGGGCCTCGCGTGGTCCGGCTTCCATCTATGGGGAACCGAAATCGGCACGAAGTGGTCGCACGGGTACTACCAAATGCGCGTCGACGGCCGCGTAATAAAGTCGTACACGTCTTTCTACGAAATCTTTGACCTCGCCCATGACGGATCAAATCTTTGGACGGGCGAGTACGACGACGTTTCGAAAACCTATCGCATCGTCGGCTTCGAGCCGGTAAAGGGTACGGTAGTCGGGACGTTCCCGGCGCCGGCCGACGAGCCTTGGGGGGCGACGTACGACGGCCGGTACTTGTGGCTCAGCACCTTGCCTGATAACGGTCGTCTGTGGAAAGTCGATATCCGAGGCGTCGGCGTCGAACCCCAGTCGTTAGGCCGCATCAAGACGTTGTTCCGATAACCGACGGCCGAAACGATAAAGCCGGGCGGCGATGCCCGGCTCTTTTTTTGCGTCGGTGTGACTCGAGCCTCTCATTTCCCGATTTCTTGCCGCCCGGCGATAGCCTGCGCCAGCGTGACTTCGTCCGCGAAGTCGAGGTCGCCGCCGACGGGCAAGCCTCGCGCGATGCGCGTAACTTTAACCCCCAGCGGGGATAGTAGCTTGGCAATGTAATACGCGGTAGTATCGCCCTCGACGTCGGGGTCGGTCGCGACTATTACCTCGACGGCTTGGTGGGTTTGCACTCGGTTCACGAGTTCCGCCATACGCAGTTGGTCGGGGCCGATACCTTCCAGCGGCGATATGACGCCCATAAGGACGTGATAGACGCCGTTGAATTCGCCGGTGCGCTCGACGAGGGTAAGGTCGGCTGGTTCCTCCACGACGCAGATAAGGCGGCGGTTGCGCGTATCGTCGGCGCATACGCCGCACTGCTCCCCTTCGGTCAGATTACCGCATTCCCGGCACGGGCTTACGTGTTGTTTTACTTCGTTGAGTAGTCGCGCCAGGTTCTCGACGTACCCCTCGGGGGCTTTTAAGAGGAAATAAGTCAGCCGTTGGGCGGTTTTACGCCCGACGCCCGGCATCTTGGTTAGCTCGTTAACGAGTCTACCGATTAATTTGCTCTGCCACGCCATGAAAACCACTCGCGTTCCAGGTTGCCGCCGTGGACCATATTAGTATAGCGTAAACTATAAGTAAAGGGCGGCCTTGCGGCCGCCCTTATTTCTCGTTTCCCCGCGTAAATTGGCGTTAAGCGGCGGGTTGCCCGGGTTCGGAAGGCGGCGTCGGCGTCGGCACCGGCCCCGCGGGTTTCTTCTTCTTTTTCATCAGCAGGACGATGATTACGATGATGATTACGATTACTATTATGACGCAGAGGATGATACCTATGATAACTGCGATATTGCCGCCGGCGGCAGGCGCGGCCCCTTTGTAGGTCGCCGTCATTTCGGTGTCGGCATTGATGAGTTTGTCGAGGGAGTATTCCCATTTAACGGTATTTTCGGTAACCGTACCGTTAGTCTCGACTACTTCGCCGGGCGCGTTCAGAAGGTACGTGAATTTGTAGTCGGAAAGCTGCGACGGGTCTTCAACGTCCATCTTGAGTTGGACGAGTTGCTTGAAGACCTGCGTGTCGCCGGCCGAGTCGAGAGAGAACGTTTGTTTTAGTTTGTCGCCCTCGAGGGCGAAAATGCCGTAGCCGTTGAGGTCCGTAACGTTTTCGAAGTCGATGTAGTAGGTAGCCTCAGGGACGCCCGCGTCCGTTTCGCCTATAACGATGTCACGGACCGTGACGGCCGAGCCCTCGTATTCCGCCGTAATCTCTTCCTCGGTAAACGAGAGCTTGGGCGCGGCGCTCATATCGAGGCTGCCTTCTTCCTCTTCTTCTCCGGTGCTTCCGCCCGTCCGGTCGTACCTTACCTTTACCGTCCCCGAGCCGTCGGCGTTCAGCGTGAGTTCCTGGTCGTAATTAATGCAACCGGCTACTACGACCAGGGCGACGGCGAAGGCCGCGAGGCCCAGCATTTTTGAGCGCATAAAGTTCTCCTCCTAATTATGAAAACGTGTTGGGGCGGTAGTATACCGCAAATACGCCTTCGGCCCGCTATCTAGCCGTGGCGCTTTCCGATTGCCGGCATTCTAACAACGGACGTCTCCCCTGTCAACCGCAATTTACGTCCGTGCCGGGCATCACTCCTTTTTCGACGTGGCCGTCATTATTATTTCCTCTTCGTTAGCTAAGTCGAAGAGCGGCCATTCCCACGTTACCGTCCGTCCGTCGTCGCCTACGGTCCCACTGGTGTCGACGACCCGGCCCGGCATGACCACCGCGTACGTGAACGTGTAACCCTCGAAAAGGGTGCGCGCGAGCTCCTCGCTTTCCTCCGGAGATTCCTCTTGTTCTTCCTTGCTTTCGTTGTGGATAACCTGCGTGAATGAGAACTCGTCGCCTTTCTTTTGGAACGTCAATTCCTGATTCTTGAAGACGCCGTGACCGTTGAGCCTTTCGACCTTGTCGAACGAGAGGACGAGGTGGGTGTGTTCGCGGCGTTCTTCTCCCTCACCCTCGAGCTCGGTCCAGTTTTCCTCGACCGTAACGCCCTCCAAGTCGGCGAAAGCCGGCCCCAATTCTTCGCTGATCTCGGGTTGAGCGTTTTCCTCCGCGTCCTGGCCCCCTTCTTCGTCGCCGTTGAAGTAGTCGACCCACGTGTCTACCACTATGCGGCCGGAGCCGTCGCTTTCGAAGGCGGTGTGCTGCTTGTACGATATGCACCCTGTGACGAAGATTAGTACGCCGCATAGCGTTGCGGCCGTTATGAGACGACGCATGATAACCTCGCTTCTCAGAATTACGCTTTCCCCAAGGCTTGGGCCAAATCGGCGGTAATGTCTTCCGTGTCTTCCAATCCCGCCGATATCCTTAAAAAGCCGGGTGTCATGCCGGCGCCGGCGGCTCGCTCCGCTTCGAAGGCGCCGTGGGTTACGCCCGGAGGATGCTGTACCAACGTGAGCGCGTCGCCGAAGCTGACGGCGAATGACGCCGTTTGATAGATGGGGACCGATAGCGCGCCCGTACCGTCGTCTACGGGGGCCGTACCCCGCGCAGCGCGGGTATAGAACTTTGGCCGCTTCATTAGTAATGGAATTGCTCGCCGTCGGCGTTGGAAATATGTACGGTGGGATTATAGACTTACGCGGAGAGTGATGTCAAGTATATTGTCCTTGGGGGCGCTGCGGGGTCACGGATGATAGCGGGCAAGGATTTGTCCGAGAGTCATGCCGGCGATACAACCGCCGCCACTGCATTCGAGGGTGCGGTCCCGCCACTTGTAGAGATACCACTTCTGCGCCGGCGTCCTGGTAGACTCGTAGTCGCACATGCCGTTTTCCAGCGTGTATCCGTTGATCGCGTCAAGCATGACTACGATCTCCAAGGCGACGTTGCCGGCGAAATGCGAGGTTTCGCCCCGCCCCGGCGTTCTTATCCCGCGCCAGTGGTTGGTTAACGAGATGTCGTGAGTTTCGGCAAACAAGTTGCCGGCCGCCGTTAGGAATTCATCCCGCGTCCACGACGTCGGGATAGTGTAGCCGTCGACTTTTTTGCCTATGTCGTTGACGTCGAAGTAGAACGCGAAGTCGCCGGCGAGGCAGTTGGTTAAAAAATTAACGTCGCCGCGGTTGAAGGCGAGCTCGACGTTGGCGAGGACGTACTTGGGCTCGGTCGCGTCGTACGGCCCGCGTTCGGTCGGCGTTAATTCCTCGTCGCCGCAACCGGCCGCACCTAAAACCCCCAAAAAGAGCGTCGGTAGGAGAACGCGCGCTAATAACTCCTTTTTCGTTTTCATTATTCTATCACCGCCGTATTAGTGACGCCGCTGCCGGTCCCGTTACGGATTTCTGGGCCGTGTTTAATTATACCTGGGGCGTTACGGCGTCTCGGGGCAGCGCCAGCTCGAGCTCCAGGCGGTGGCCCAGCGCCAGTAGCCTCTCCTCGTCCCAAGGCCGCGACATGACGTGTATCGCTACCGGCAGCCCTTCCTCGTCGAAGCCGCAGGGCAAAGAGAGGGCGGGGAGGCCGACCAGGTTCGCCAGGCCCGTGAAGATATCGGCCAGGTACATTAGCTGGGGGTCGAGGTTGCGCGTATTCAGCTTGAAAGCCGTAAACGGCGACACCGGGTACACGAGGAAGTCGAATTGTTCGAACGCCGCGGCGAACTGAACCCGCATGTGTTGGCGGATCGTCTGCGCCTTGGCGTAATAGCGGTCGCGGTAACCGATGGACAACGCGTACGCGCCGGCAGCCAGCCGTCGCCGCACCTCCCCGCCGAAGCCGCGGGCGCGGGACTTAGCCACCATATCGGCCGGGCCGTCGTAACCGTCGGCCCGCGGCCCGAATAACACACCCTGGTAGCGAGCGAGGTTGGAGTAGGTTTCCGCGCAGGCGGTTACGTAGTAAGTGGGGAGCGCCCAGGAGGCGCTCGGAATCGCGGCCCGTTCCACCGCGTGCCCTATTGATTCCAGTTTGCGGAGGGCGTTCTCTATCCCCGCCTTTACGCCCGGGGCAACGTCGTCGCCGAAGAATTCCCGTATCAGGCCCACCTTAAAAGTACCGTAGTCGCGCTCGAGGGCGGCGACGTAGTCGGGTACGTCGCGGCGGCTGGACGTCGCCTCGCGAGGGTCGAAGCCGGCGATGACTTGCAATAACAGCGCGGCATCCTTAGCGTTGCGGGTCAGCGGGCCTATTTGGTCGAAGGACGGCGCGAAAGCTATGAGGCCGTAGCGCGGTACGCGGCCGTAGGTAGGTTTAAGGCCGACGACGCCGCACATCGCCGCCGGTTGGCGGATGGAACCGCCGGTATCCGACCCCAGGGCGAGGGGCGCGAAGCCGGCGCAGACCGCTGCCGCGGAGCCGCCGCTCGAACCCCCCGGAGCGCGGGTTAGGTCGCGGGGGTTTTTAGTGGGGAAGAACGCGGAGTATTCGGTGGAGGACCCCATCCCGAATTCGTCGAGGTTCGTTTTGCCAATGACGTGGGCGCCGGCCTTTAATAATCTATCGACGACGGTGGCGTTGTACGGAGGTCGGTAGTTTTCTATGATGCGAGAAGCCGCGGTGGTGGTCATCCAGTCCGTACATATGTTGTCTTTGACGGCGACGGGGACTCCTGCCAGAGGGCCGTCCGGGGTTGCGGGGGCGTCGCGGTCGTTCAAGCAAAGGAACGCGCCGACGGCGGCGTCGTGCGCGTCGACGCGACGGCGGAAAGCGTCGGCCGCTTCGCCCGGGGCGAGTTCGCCCGCGCGCACCTTGGCCGCGATTTCGGCCGCCGTAAGGTTTATCAGGTCCATAAATAATTTAACTCTGGGCTTTAGCGCGTACGATGCGGCCGCGGTAAGTCTTATGAGCCGCCACCAGGTAGAAGTGCGAGCCGTCGAAAGCCACCAACGAACACCCTTCGGGGAGGGGGGAGGGGAGTTCCTCCCACCCCTTTTCGTTCAAATCGTAGCGGAACGTTTTTAGAGCCATCCGCGGGGGTGAGCCGAGAGCTTCGGCTTCAAAGCCGCCGACGACGTATATATAATCGCCTACGACGAACGCGGCGGCGCCGGCGCGCGGGCGCGGGAGTTGCGGCAACGTTTGCCATTTGTACACGACGAGGTCGTATCGACGTACGGCGTTGGTAACGTGCGCCGGTTTGAGTTGCATGCCGCCGATCACGTACAGACCTCGCCGGGCCACGGCCGCCGCGGCTCGAGCGAGCGGCGCCCGGAGGTCGTGTTGTTTCGTCCATAGGCCGTCGCGCGGGTTATAGCGATGCACTTGGCGGTTGTTAACGTCGGCCGGTTCCGCCGGGTTGTATCTGCCGCCCACGACGTATAACTCGCCGTCGGCGAAGAAAGCCGCGGCGTCGCCGCGCGGTACGGGTAAAAACGTCTCCAGCCTGAATTCTTTCGTTACCGGGTTCCAGGTGTACACCTCGCCGACGGGCGTACTCAATTCGGCGAAATCCAACCGCCCTCCAGGAGCCAGCTTTATGGGCGGCGGCGTGTACATGCCGCCGACGAACCATAATCGGCCGCCGGGGCCCGCGGCTACGGCTGCGCCGGCGCGTTCGCCGAAATGACTCGGGTAAGCCGCGACTTCCTCGAGGCCGGCGGGTTTTACTTTAATGAAAACGATTTCGGCTCGTGGCCCCGGGCCGGCGGTTCTTTTCAACGCGCGAGTTCCGACCAGAAACAGCGCGCCCCGCGTTTTGGCGACCCCCGCCGGCCAATCCAGTTCGGCGTCGGCGGCTCCTACGGTCGCCCACTCCTCCCATTTTATGTCGGCGGCGGCGGTCGGGGCTTTAAGCGTCTCAATGACGGGAGCCTTTTCCGGTTCGGCCGCCGTCTCCGCCGTCGGCTCGCCTTTCTCGGGTGCGGTGCAAGCGGACACGGTGGCGAGTAACGATACCGCGACGATGCGCCGAGTTTTCATTCTGAGTCACCTTTTTCTTCCGGCGCCAGCACTTTGGGTACCGCTACGAAGTCGTCGTGGCTCTCGGGCGCGTTCGCCAGCGCGTCGTCGACGGGGAGCGACGGTTGCACCTCGTCGGCCCGCAATTCCGACGGCTCTAAGGCCGGGGGCGGCGGCCCTTCCTCGACGTCCAACGCGGCCAATATCTCCACATTTTCCAGCAGGCCGGTGACCTCGCGGGCCAATTGTTCCTCTTCTTCGCCCGGGAGTGCCAGGTACGCTTCCCGGATCATACGCCGGATGGTTTTGATTCTCTCTTCTTCCGCGTCCATATAGCTTACTCCGACGTTTTAGGGGCGGCCGCGGCGGCCCCACGGCTCGTATTGGATGACGTCGTCGACGTCCAGCGGGTCCAGCTCGGCTAAGCGGCCGTCGCCGATTTCGCGGAGAAAGCGCGACCGCTCGCGCGGTTCCGGTACGCCCGCTACGTTCCGCGTCCCGGCGAACGACAAGTACAAGAGGTCCTTGGCGCGCGTAACGCCGACGTAGCAGAGGCGACGTTCTTCTTCGAGCTCCGCGGCGTCGGCGAGCGAGTTGGCGTGAGGAAGGAGGCGTTCTTCCAGGCCGACGACGAAGACGGCGCCGAATTCCAAACCCTTGGCGGTATGCAGCGTCATCAGCGACACGCGGTCGGCGTCGGCGTCGTAGCTGTCGATGTCGCTTACGAGGGCGGCGGCTTCCAGGAACTCGGCCAACGTCGCCCCCGGGTGCTCGCTTTCGAATTCGGCGGCGGCGTTAATCAATTCCCTCACGTTCTCGGCGCGCGCTTCCCCCTTTACGTCTTCCTGCTCGGCGAGCCAGGTTAAATAGCCGCTCCTTTCGACGACGGCCGAGAGGATCTCGCTGGGAGATTTAGCGTCGGCCGCGGCGGCCAGCTCGCGTATTAGTTCCCCGAAGCGGCGTAAGCCGGAGGCGGCGCGGGCCGGGAGTTGCGCCAATAGCGTCTCGTCGGCGACGGCCTCGAGCGGGGGCCTTCCGCGTCGGTTTTCCTCGATTATCTTGGACGACGCGGCGCCCACGCCGCGCGGCGGCAAGTTGGCGACCCGAGCGAAGGCGACGGCGTCGCGGGCGTTGTGGACCAATCGCAGGTAAGCGAGCGCGTTTTTAACTTCGCGCCGTTCGTAAAAGCGGGTGCCGCCTATGATTTGAAAGGGTACGCCGGTTTTGGCCAACACTTCCTCGAAGACACGGGATTGGGCGTTCACGCGGTAGAGCACGGCGCAGTCGCGGTAGTCCAGGCCGTAGTTGGCGCGCGCCTCTTCGACGGCGTGGGCGACGCGGAGCGCCTCGTGTCGCTCGTCGTAGCATTGGATGAGGGCCGGCGTCGCTTCCGCCGGTCGGTCGCTCCACAGTTCTTTGGCGTAACGGCTTTGCGCGTTGAACTTTATGAGGGCGTTGGCCGCGTCGAGGACGCCCTGGTGGGAGCGGTAGTTCCGCTCGAGGGTGTAGAAGCGCGCGTCGGGGAAGTCGCGGGCGAACCGTTGGAAGTTGGTTATGTCGGCGCCACGCCATCGGTATATCGACTGGTCCGGGTCGCCGACGACGCAGATCTGGCGGTATTTCTCGCCCAGGAGCCGAAGCAGTTCGTATTGGGCGTAGTTCGTGTCCTGATACTCGTCGACGAGGATGTGTTGGAAACGCTCTCGCCACCGGGTCAGGACGTCGCGTTCGCGGCGGAAGAGAAACACCAGCTCCATCAAGAGGTCGCCGAAGTCGTAGGCGTTGTTCTCGCGGAGGATATTCTGATAGGCGGCGTAGACGTCGGCCACGGTCTCGCGGTAGCCGTCGTGGCGAGGGTAGTCCTCGGCCGGTGTTAGTTCGCGTTTGGCGGTTTCGACCGCTGCGGCGAGGCGTTTGTAGTGGAATTGCTCGGCGGGCAGCGCCCACTTGTCGGCGATTTTCTTTATCGCGGCCTCGGTGTCCGCATTGTCGAAGATGACGAAATTCCGGTCGGCGCGGCCGGCGGTGTAGCGGGCTTCGGCGCGGAGTATGCGTGCCCCGGTAGCGTGGAAAGTACCGACCGTTACGGCGGGCCGGTATCCCAAGACGGCTTCGACGCGCCGCCGCATTTCCTGGGCGGCTTTATTGGTGAACGTGACGGCCAGGGTGTTGGCCGGCGGCGCGGCACGCTCCGAGATGAGGTGTATAATGCGTTCCGTTATGACGCGGGTTTTGCCGGAACCGGCGCCGGCGACGACGACCATAGGCCCGGGGGCCGCGGTGACGACGCGTTCTTGGGAAGGGTTTAAGTCGGTTTTGGCCAAGGTCGTTCTTCCGGCATTAAAAATCGCCCTAGCGGGCGCTGCGCGTCGGGGTGCAACAGCGCTCGTTCGGCTAAGGCGTTTTCTTTTCGAGGATGCTACCCAGGCCGATGTTTTGGGGCGTACCGTCGGGGCCGAAGACCTGCTCCAATACTTTGTTGTGGCGCCGCGCCGCGGCTATCTTGTTGGTTTGTTTCTCGGCGGTCGTCAATATCTGTTCTTTGACGTCGGCGAGCGCAACGATGAGGTTTTTCTTGCCCAGATCGTCGAGGGATTCGATGTCGTCGTCCAGCCGTTTGACGTCGACGCGGTCGTTGGTGAATTCGATGATTTCAACTTGGGGGTAACGCTCGGCTTGCTCGGTTATTCGCTCGGGTAACGGTTTGTCTTGTTTTACGGCGTTGTAAAGGCCGTTGGGCTTATCGAAGTTATCTAGCAACGAGTTTATGAATAATGCTAATACGCCGACGTTGGTTTTGGCGGCGGGGCTTCTGACGTCGGGTTGTTCGACGCCTTTGAGGAATTCGCGCAGGCTTGTGACGCGCTCTCTTGCTTCGGAGGGGGGAGCGGGTTTGCTGTCTGGAGCGTTTACTTCGAGCAGGCCGGAGTCTATGAGAGAGTGGATAATTTGCGTCGTCTTAAGTTCCGAGAATCCCGTCTTCTCGGCAAGCATAGAAACGGTGAGTTCGCCGTCGACCAAGGATAATACTTTCCACTCGTGGGCTTGGAGCGTAATATTGCCGGCTTTGTCGCCGGGCCCGGCGGCGAAAGCGACGACGTAGGCCGAGGTGGGGATTACCTTTCGTAGTTTGGTCCATTCGTCGAGCCGGCGGACGGCCTCCATAATAAGGTTCTGGCAGTCGAGATCGATAGTCCTCAGGTCCGTCTTCGCGTCGGTTTCAAAGGTAAAACGCCCCTCCCGCCAATTGAAGGTTTCGTAGACGGCCTTTTCGCCGTCCAAATCGCCGACTTCGGCGTGTACGGCCTGCCCCCGTTCGAACCATATGCGCGCGGGGGAATCGTTTTTGGTAATGATGAGGAGGCCGGTCCGCGAGCCCATGTTTATGAGCTGCAGAACGTCGGGGAGGGGGAAGTCCTCTAAGTTGCCGTCTAAGCCCATGGTTTGGACTTGAAAAACGGCGGCTCGCGACAGTACCCGGGCACCGCCGCCCGCCGCCGGGACTAGAGCGAGTTTCTGATTAACGGGCCGTTTGGCGGGAAAGATGCGCAATAACGAGCTTCGAGATCGCACGCAAGGAGTCGAATACGCCGATACCGGTAGTCGCGATCGATTCGAAGCACGGTACCTGTTCCTTGTTGAGCGCGGCTTCGAGTTGTTCCACCGGCGAACAGTTAGGTAAATCGCGCTTGTTGTATTGGAATATATACGAGATGTTTTCGAGCCGGTATCCCTGGAGCTGGAGGTTCTTTATCATATTTTCGAAGGATTCTATGTTTTCGTCGAAGCGGTTGCGCTGGGAGTCCACGACGAAGACGATGCCGTCTACGCCCTTCAGGATTAGCTTCCGCGAGGCGTCGTAGTGGACCTGGCCGGGTACGGTATAGAGGTGGAAGCGTGTTTTGAAGCCGTTCACCGTTCCCAGCTCGAGCGGTAGGAAATCGAAGAAGAGGGTCCGGTCAGTATCGGTGGCCAGCGAGACCATTTTCCCCTTGATGTCGTGGGGAAGCTTCTCGTGGATGTACAGGAGGTTAGTAGTCTTACCGCAAAGACCGCAACCGTAATAAACGATCTTGCAGTTAATTTCGCGGGATGAATAGTTAATTAGCGACATAACCGAACCCCCGGCCGAGGGCAAGGGCTTTTTTAATCTTTGAAAAGGTTGTCTATTTCGCTTTCGGCGACGCTCGTGAAGGTATCACCCAGCGGCGAAAACGCTTCGGCGCCGCGCTCTGCGACCTTTTGGAAGATGCGGTTAAATATACCCGAGAGTTCTTCTACCGCTTTTTTAACTCTGAGCCGAACTAAACCCAACGTAGTCTTGTTGTCGAAGACTACGACCAGAATAACGCGTTTGGCGACTATGGAAAGATGTATCGATTCGCTGATGCCTTGGTGAAAGAGTACCGAGAACTCCTCTTGGCCGAGGATTTTCGCGAGTTCGCTGGTCGCGGCGTAGTTGCCTGCCGAGAGCGAAGCGAAGGATAACGAGTCCATATTCTCGGTATCCCCTTGGCTCGAGATGAGCTGCCCCGAGCGGTCCACTAGTAACGCGAACTTGGAATTGGTTTCGCGGACGAGCGTCGCCAATATTTCGTTGATGTTGGTATAGTCTTCTTCAAAAAGGACGAGTTCCATCCCAGGCATCAACCTCACCTCGCGTACGACAACCTAGCGCGGCGCCGGCGCGTGGGTTTATATATAAAAGATGGTCTGGCCTAAGTTTAAAAGGTACTTCTTTACTTTTTCGATTAAAATATAAAATCACTTACAAGTCAAGGTTTTTTTGCCATCCAGGTTACAATCTCGGCGTATCCCTCCCCGGGTCGATATGGGCCGCCCCTTTGCTCGACCTTCTCATCGCGTCCCCGGTTTACAATAAGCCGGCTTTCTTTTTCGCCTTGCCGGCCAAGAGCGTTGCGCCTTTGCTCTCGAGCAACCACAACGCCCGCCGACGATACTTCTCACGCTCGTTTTCGTACTCGGCGATGCTGGCCAGTTCCAAGTAACATTCACCCCGGACGAGCCAAAGGCCCGACTCGCGCGCCGCGGCGGCAGCGGCCACAAAGCGTTTTCGCGCACGCTCGAGGTCGCCTTCGGCGTTGATAAGCTTACCCGCAGTTAGATTGTAATGTGCGAAAGATACTTTAGATTCCCGGGCGCGACGGTCGATGTCCGGTTGACCCAGGATCTCACGGCACTTATCCCGTTTGCCCGCCGCTAGTGCTGCCTGGGCGGCGAGGATGGCGGCGACGCCGTACGTAAACGCATCACCCGTCCGCCGGTATTCGGCGGCGGCGTCGCTGGCCATCCGATACGCTTTGTCATAATCCTCCCCCGCGAAGTTCGCCGCTGCTTCTACCAGGTAGATACCCGCTTTGGGCGCGTGCGGTTCCGCCGTGGCCGTCTCCTTGGCTTTGACTAAAAGACGACGGTGCCCCGCCAAGTCGTTTTGGAGAAGCCGTACGAAGCTAAGACCGAGGGCGGCTTCGACGGCGCGTAAACCGTAGCCTCCCTCTTCGGCCAAGCGCAACGCTTCGTCGAAGGTAGTTTCGGTCGTGGTCAGGTCCTCGATCGCCAAGTCGATCTTACCCTCGAGCAGGTACGCATCACATTCCCGCCGTTTATCGCCCACGACGGCGAACGCGTCGTGCGCTTTTGCGACTAGGCTGCGGGCGTTGGGTATCCGGCCGTAATCGAAGAATAAGAGTGCTAACAAAAGAGCAGTATCCGCGGCGGTTATCGGCTTTCGCGCGGCGTTGATCGAAGATAAACTTTTTTGCGCGGCTCGTACGGCGTCGGCAACGTGGCCGGCCCGGTACTTGAGCTCGGCGAGTAATTCGTACGCGCGGGCCGACGGAGCGCGGTCGGCCTTCAACGATTTCTCGAGCTCGTACGTCGCTTTGGCGACGTCTCCTTGTTGGCGAAACAGGTGGGCGAGCGCCAGCTCTACGTCGGCGACTAAGTCGTAATCGTTTGAACGGGCGGCGAGTTGTAGAGCTTTGATAAATGCGCTTTCGGCTTCCGGGAAGTAGCGGCGACGTAAATATACCTGGCCCTGCGTGTAAAAACGCCGCGCCGCCAATTCACCTTCTTCGGCTCCGATTTTTTCGAGGTCGTTAAGGGCGGCGGCGGCCAATCCCGCTTCGTAAAAAGCCTCCGCCCGAGTATACAATAGACGGGGCAAAAGCTCCGAATCCGCTTTATCTAGGGGCGTTACCCTCTCTAGCTCGTGGATAACCGCCGTCAGTTGAGCCACCGCGTCGTGGGGTGAGCCCAGCCAACGTGTTTGTTTCACGTTTTCCTGCGCTAGGTCGCACGCCGCCGGTAGCTTCCCGGCCTCTAACTCCAAGGTCACGCGGGCCGATAGCTCTCGGGGGTAACGTTCCGCCAGGAAACCGGCCGCCGTTTGCGCTGCGGCCGTTCGGCTTTCCGGCGTCGGCGCCGTGGCGGCGAGTACGGCCGAAGCGAGCTGCGGCGGTATGCAAAGGGATTCCCCGTCGCCCAAGGAAGGTCGTAGCAAATGGAGTTTATATAATTTATATCGCCAAGCTTCGCCCGCGGTACCGTCCGTACCGAAAATTTCCACGGCGAGGGCGCGTACGTCTTCGTCACCGACCGGAACGCCCAGCGTCGCTAGGACCGCAGTCGCCCGCTGCCAACGTAAGTCGAAATCGCGTAAGCGGCGCGCGACGAGCGTTGGTCCATCCGGCGCGCCGTCAGCCGCCAACGACTTTATGTTTAGGTCCGTATTTTCGCGCGCCGCGAGCCAGATTTGCTCGAGGATATCTGGCCGCCCTTTGCTGGCCTCGTAGAGTAACGGCGCGACGTCTTCCGCGTCCGTTTCGGCGAAATCCTCGGCCAAAGCGACGATTTCTTCTTCTGTGAAAGGTCTTGTCGATAGAATACCGTCGGCGGCCCGCTTAAAAGTCTCGTCGGAGGTTTCGCTGGCCAATACGAGCGCGAGCGGCGTTTCCGCCGGGACCGCGAGCAGCGAGCCGAGTAACGCCCGGGACGACGCGTCCGCTAAGTGGATATCGTCGAGCACTACGGCCGTCGGCCTTTCAGCGGCGGCCCACGTAATTAAACCCTTCGCGATTTCGAGGATTTGCCGGTGCCGGTACTCGGGGGAAACGTCTACGACGTGTGGGTCCAAATCGGCTCGGAAGCCGACGATTTGCGCCATTAACGGCGCCCATATATCTAGTCCCTCGCCGATTCTTTGAAGGGCTCGAGCGGGGGCTTTCGCCGGCCGTACTTCGGGGGCCATGTCGGCAAACGCCGTACGCCAAATCGGCGCCCAGAGGCCGAAAGGCGTGTACCGGCGGCGTTTCGTACAAGACGACGCGTATACCGTAAAACCTTTTTTCCGCGCCATGCGGCACGCAACCGACAACCAGGTGGTTTTTCCCGTCCCGGATGCACCCGTAACGAAAAGCATTCGCTTTCGTTTTTTGGAAAGGACGGCCGCGAAGAAGTTCTCGATCGCTTCCTCGAAGCCGGCAGCGGGGACGAACGGGGATGTTTGGACCGGCGGGGCCGACGCGGGGTACCGCCGGTCCTCCTTCAATTCGTAAATTTTTACGGCCCGTTTATCCCCTCGTGCTTGATAGAAACCCACCGGAACGTATTTGAAATCCCCGGTGGTTAGGGTATAGACGTTTTCGCCTGCGAGAATAACCCACTTGCCCGCTTTTCTTCGGAGCCTTTTCGCCTTTGCACCGGGAGCCTGAGATTCGCCGGCGACATCGATTTCCTTCGGCGTCGCGTCCACGCCGGCCGTTAGGTACGCGCTCGCACTTAAATCTTCCGGCGACGTTGCCAAGAGGCCGCGGGTGGCGTCCCGGAGGATTAGGGCGCAGGACGCCGCCGTGGCTGCCGGCGACTCGAGGTTGCGGGGAAATTTGACGGTAACGGCGGAAGAGCTTTCGCGGGTGACTACGCCGCCGCGCTCCGCGGCAAGTTCGTCCGCGGCGGCGAGGAATTTTTCGGTCAATTCACCCAGTAGGTCGGGCGAGAGGGAAGGGCTTAGTAGGTCGAGCCCCGCGAGCTCGGCCGACACGGCGGCGGCTTCTTCTCCTGCTTCGCCAATTTTAACGCCGCAGTTGGGGCAAAAAGCCGCGGTCGGCGCGAGGGCCCGGCCGCAATTGGGGCATATAGCCGACATGTACTAGTTATTAACGTCGCCTCCTACCAGCTCGAGCGCGGCGGTTTTACCGGCGGTCGCTGCCTGTAAAACCTCGATAAGGCGTCCCACGTCGACCGGGCCGAGGTCCTCGCCGCCGTGGCGTCGTAACGCTACCGTTCCCGCTTCGCGTTCTCTCTTGCCGACGATGGCCAGGTAGGGTACTTTGGCCAATTCGCCGTTACGGATTTTAGCGTTCAGTTTGCCGTCCGATTTATCCACTTGGGCGCGCAGGCCCACGGCTTCCATTTTCGCGGCCAGTTCGGCGGCGTGCGATACGAAGTCCGGGTTCACCGGTATGATACGTACCTGGACCGGCGCGAGCCAGGGCGGGAAGACGCCGGCGTAGTGTTCGAGCAATGTCCCAAAGAAGCGTTCGAAAGACCCCAGCATAGCGCGGTGTATCATATAACACTGGTGTTCGGCGCCGTCCGGGCCCATATACTTGACGCCGTAGCGGGGCGGCAGGTTGAAGTCGAATTGTATCGTGGGGCCCTGCCATTTCCTTCCCAACGCGTCGTAGATCTGGAAATCGATTTTCGGGCCGTAGAAGATGGCCTCGCCCTCCATGCGGGTATAGGGCAGCTCGAGCCGCTTGAGCGTCTCGGCGAGGGCATCCTCCGCCCGGGCCCATTCCTCCGCGGTGCCGGCGTAGTCTTCCGGCCGGCCGGGGTCGTGTGCCGAGAGCTCTACGTCGTATGACGTAAAGCCGAAGGTGTGCAGCAGGAATATGGCCAAGTCCACGCACCCGCACAGTTCGTCCACCAGTTGGTCGGGGGTACAGAATATGTGGCCGTCGTCCTGGGTGAAACCGCGTACGCGCAAGAGGCCGTGGAGGGTTCCCGAGCGCTCTTTGCGGTAAACGGTACCCAATTCGGCATACCTAATCGGTAGTTCCCGGTAGGAGTGGCCGCGCGATTTGTAAATGGCGATGTGCATAGGGCAATTCATCGGCTTGAGGACGTACGGTACGCCGTCGACCTCGAAGGTGTACATGTTCTCGAGAAAGTACCGGAAGTGGCCCGATATCTCGAACAGGTGGGCGCGGGCGATGTGGGGGGTCATGACGAGTTGGTAACCCCTTTTTTGGTGTTCCTCTTTCCAGAAGGTCTCTATGCGGTCGCGTACGAAGGCGCCGTCGGGGTGCCAATAGACCAGGCCGGCGCCGCGTTCCTCGGCGATGGAGAACATGTTGAGGTCGCGGCCCAGCGTCCGGTGGTCGCGCCGTTTCGCCTCCTCGACGCGCGCCAGGTGAAGCTCGAGCTCCTCCGGTTTGCGGTAGGCGGTTCCGTATACGCGGGTGAGCATGTCGTTGCGTTCGTCGCCGCGCCAATACGCCCCCGCCAACGCGGTGATTTTCAGCGTCTTGACGTAACCGGTGGAGGGAAGATGGGGACCCAGGCAGAGGTCGGCGAAGTCGCCTTGCCGGTATATTATTACTTTTTTATCCGGGATCTCCTCCACGAGCTCGAGTTTATATGGGTTATCGGCGAATAATTTGCGGGCTTTGGCTTTGGTTATTTCCTCTCGTTCGATCGGAATGTCGGCCGCGGCGATCTCCCGCATACGCTCCTCTATCTTAGGAAGGTCGTCGTCGCTTATGGTTGCCGACGCGTCGAAATCATAGTAGAACCCGTCGGCCGTCGCGGGCCCTATGGCCAGCTTTACGCCGGGGTAGAGGTCCGTCAGCGCGTGGGCGAGGATATGCGACGCCGTATGGCGGAAGACCTCCCGCGCCGCTTCGTCTTCGTAACTCAGGAACGCCACCGTCTCGCCCGGTTCGGCGCCGGCGGCGAGGTCCACCAAAGAGTCCGCCCGGCGGGCGACGAGCGCATCCTCGACGGCGGCGGCCTTCGCCACGTCTAGCAGGGTCGCTCCCCGTTCCACTTTTACCGGCCCGAAGCCGTCGACGTTCAGTTCTATCTCCAAGAGGATACAATCCTTTCAGGTTATTTTAGCAAAGTTGGCGAATTCAAGTCAACGGGAAAGGGGCGTCGGACCTCGGGCCTAATAAATTGACATCTAGAGCGGAGGCCTTTATAATCGAGGCCGTGGGTACGGAGCCGCCCGATCAGAAGGACGACGCCTCCGTCGGCCGGAAGTACGTGAAGCGCGCCTTCGACCTCGTCGGGGCCACCGCCGCGCTTATCGTACTCTCACCGGCCTTCGCCCTTATCGCGTTTTTAATAAAACTTACGAGCCCCGGGCCCGTCTTCTTCCGCCAGGAGCGGACGGGCGAGAACGGTAAACCGTTCTTCATCCTCAAGTTCCGCACCATGGTAAAAGACGCGCCGCAACTCGGCCCGGACCTTACCGGCGCCGGCGACCCGCGCATAACGCGGGTGGGCAATTTCCTGCGCGTTACTAAGCTCGACGAGCTTCCGAACCTGGTAAACGTCGTACGCGGTGAGATGAGCCTGGTGGGACCGCGGCCTGACTTACCCCGTTTTATGTCGGCCCTTACGCTCGAGCAAAGAAAAATATTGACGTTCCGTCCCGGGATAACCGGCCCCACGCAAATCCGATACGTCGCCGAGGAGGAGTTGTTATCGCCGGTCAATATCGACGAGAACTACGTCGACAATATTCTCGCCGATAAGCTCGCGTCGGACTTGTCGTACGTCTCCAATTGGTCTTTGGCCGAGGATTTATTACTGATTTTGTATACGCCGGTCGCCCTTTTGTACAAGGTCTTCGGCAGGGCGGCTAAGCTTTTCCCGTTGTACCGGGCAGGCCCGCCCGGAAAGCGGGCGAAGTAAAATCGGGCCCGCACCGGGCCCTTTTTAACGTACACCCTGTAATACGCCATTATTTACCGCCCGCTAGCCGACGCCAGAAAAGGGCTTTCTTCGGTCCGCCCTCATCCCGCCGCCACGGCAGCCGGGCGAGCAGGAAAGCCGCCGCGGCCGCGAGCAACCCCAGGAAAGAACGCCTGCTCACCTCATTTTTACGAGCCGCACTCGTCATTTTTCGCTTCCGCTTTTTCCGGCCGTTTAAGCGGTATCGTAAACCGGAAGGTCGAACCGCGGTCGGCGCGCGAGGCGACCGACATTTCGCCGCCGTGGAGTTCGACGATGTTTTTAGCTATGACGAGCCCCAGGCCGGTGCCGGCGATTTTCCGCTGCCGAACCTCCGGGGCGCGATAGAAACGCTTAAACACTTTCGCGAAGTCCGCCTCCGGGATGCCGGTCCCGGTATCGGCGACGGCGACGTGGAGATTCCCGTCTCGAGCCGATAACGATACGGTGACTTCGCCGCCCGTTTTATTGTATTTCACGGCGTTGGACACTAAATTCGCGATAACTCTCGTTATCAATTCGGGGTCGCATTCGACTTTCGGTAGGTCGCCCTCTGCTTTTATACGGTTTAACGTAACTTTGAAGACTTCGGCGCGCGGCTCGTGCTCGGCGCGTACGTCGCGGCACAACGCGGCGACGTCCGCCACTTCGTAGTTTAATTTTATCTCGCGCCCCTCGAGGGCGGTGAGCTCGAGCATTTCGTCGAGCATCTGGTTTAAACGGGCGAGGCTGACTTCTACTATGTCGAAGAACTCGCGCTTCTTGGGGTCGAGGTAAGGCCGGAGCTCGTATTCGAGGATGTCGACGGCGCCGGCCAGGGCCGCCAGCGGGTTGCGGAATTCGTGTACCAGCGTGAGCAGGTAGTCGTGGCGCCGCTCGTCTTGGGCGGGCGCGGCCTCTACGGGTACCGTCCCCGTAGTTCCCGGGTCGCCAGCTATTTCCGTCGCGTTATCTTTGGGCTTTTCGAACATAACCGCGTTTCTCGGATATTCAAACTTTTTAGTTGGTGATATTATAGCAAAAAAAAGGCGCCGCGCCAAACGCGGCGCCCTTTTTTTTCAGCTCCGTTTAACGCCGAATCTGGCCGCCCAATCGACGCGAGCCGTGGCTAACATGAGTACCGCCAACGTAACGATAGCGCCGACCGTTATGACGAGGCCCGCGTATCCCGGGTAGAAGAAGGCGTACGAGAACAGCACCAGGAACATGAGTTGCGGGAACGTCGCGTACGCTACGGCGTACCTCGTGCCGCGCGCCAAAGCGACGTAAATAAAGACCAACGCGCACGAGACGAGACTCGACGCCAGGAACGTTAAATGGATGTCGACGTGGTCGGCGAGGTAAGCGAAGAGGAGGTGGAAAGCGAAGAACGCCGCCGCCAGGAAAAAGTAGTTCATCGGGTGGAGAGGCGGAATTTTACCAGCTTTGACGGCGGACACTATGAACAGGACCGCGAAGAAGAACAGCAGCGATACCGGCGCGAAGAACGACATGCGGCTGGCGATGGGGCCGGGGTTAAGTTTCTTGGGCATTTCGACGCCGAGCTGGTACCCGGTAACGAGGTCCTTATAGTGCCACGTCAAGCGCCAGCCGTCGGCCGTCTTCTCCTTGGCGGTGGGCGATACGCAGCCTTCCGGGAAGTCTACGTCGTCGAAATCGGTGGCCGCGTTGAGGGTAAAGTTCTGGACGCGCGCGACGCCGTCGGCGAAGGAATAAATCCAGCGGTCGAGGCCGGGCGATTTATAACCGATTACCACGTCCGCCGTCTCGCCCGCGGCGAGCTCGGCGGAGGCCACGATGCTGTCGGCGGCGTTGGGCGGAAATTCGACCTCTTCGTTTTTAATGTGGAAAGTGAAGTCGTCGTAGAGGGCGTTCGTCGCCGGGAAAGAGAACTCGATGAAAACCTTACGGGGTTGGGGCGTATCGTTCTTAACGCTGTATCGCGAGCGGTAGTCGACGACGTACGTGCTAAACCACAAAAGGCCCTTCTTCCGATGCTCCAATTTCAAATCGACGTCGACTTCGGTCCCGGTCGGCTCGACGAAAACCGGCTCCTCGACTACTTTCTTCTCGGCCTTGGCCGGTTTTTCGCCTTCGCCGGTTTCGACTTCGATTTCGCGCGCTACCAAGTAGTAGAAGCGGGGGGCGCGTTGGCGTTGTTCCGTACCCCAGAGTTGGCCGACGGCGTCGGCGCCGAATTCCTTCGCTTCGTCCGTCCGGTGTACGAGGGTACCGCCGAGGACGACCCACGCTACTACGGAACAGAAGAAGATGAATATTATCGCTATGGTCCTGAGTGCGGTCATCGGGATGACCTCCTTACGGCCTATTATTATTTCCGATATTAGTGGTCCGCGCGCCGCCGCCGTGACAGCCGATATTGTCTGGCAACGCTGAACAACGTCCAGCCGCAGATGAGCGCTGCGGCCGCCGCGACGACGTGAGCGAACCAGTCGCCGCAGCGAGCGTAAAAAGTGAGGTAGCGGCGGCGGTAAACGTCGTCCGTAAGCTGGTTGCGGATGTAGATCTTGGACTTGCGGACGACGCGGCCGTTGGGGTCTATGAAGCAGGTTACCCCCGTGTTTGCGGAGCGGACGAACCAGCTGCGGTTTTCGACGGCGCGGAAGACGGCGGAGGCCAACGTTTGATATGGCGCGTTGGTCCGGCCGAACCATGCTTCGTTTGTGATGTTGACGAGGAAGTCCGCGCCGCGCCGGGCGTACGCACGGGATATGTCCGGGAAGACCGCTTCGTAGCAGATAAGGCACCCCAGGTCGTAGCGCGAAGGGCTGATGACTTCCCAGCCCGGGCCGGGCGTGAAGTCGCCGGAGTTGGCGAAGAGCGTATCTGTTATCGCCGGCACGTCTGCTTCCCAGGGGATATGTTCGCCGAACGGCACCAGGCGGACTTTGGCGTAGCGGCCTGCGACGGCTCGAGCGGGCGTGATGAGCGCGGCGGCGTTGTAGCGGTAATGGTCGCGACCGCGGACGACGTCCGGCCTTGGCCTCCGCTCGACCGTTCCGGTAAGTAGGTCAACCGATAAGTCCGCGGCGACGTCGTAGACTACTTCCCGGTAGAAGGGGTCCTCGAAGAGGTAGAACGGCGTCGCCGTTTCGGGCCAGATTATCAACGCTGCCCCTTCGCGCTTCGCCTCGTAGCTCAGGTCCACCATCACGCGTATCGTCTGGTCCCGATACGCCGGGTCCCACTTGACGTCCTGGTCGATATTGGGCTGGAGGACCGAGACGCGGATGGGGTGCCCCTCGTCGGGTGTGACGCGGGCGAGCGCGCCGTAAAGGCAAAGTGCGCCCAACAGCGCCGCTGCGGCGCCGCCGGCGCGCAGCCACGTCGCTACGTGGCGGCGGTTTTTAAGGACGTAATACGCGAGGACGTTTACGGCGACGATTACCAACGATACGGGCCATGTGCCGGCTACGTCGGCGACTTGTATCAACAGGTTCCATTTATGTTGCGTATGGGCCAGCAGGCCCCAGGGGAAGGCGAGATATCCCACCGAGCGCAGCCATTCGACGCCGACCCATAAGACCGGCGCGCAAAGCAACGCCGGCAACCGGCCGTAACGCCGGGCCGCGACGTACAGGAAGCCGAAGAGCGCCCCGTACAGGGCGAGATAGATGACGGCGCATATGAACCCGGGCGTCGTCGCCGGCGACAGCCAGTACAAGAGAAATATGTTCCAGTGCAGGCCGAAGACGTAGCCGAGCCAGGCTCCCTGGCGGGCGTTCAAACCTTCGAAAGCTACGAGCAGCGGTACGAACGCGACGAACGCCAACGCCTCGACGTCGAAGCGCGGAAACGCGAGCGTAAGCACCGCGGCGGCGAAGATCGCCAACATGAAGTCGCGGCTCGAGAGTTTTCGTTTTTGTTGGGTCACGGCTGGCCGGTCTTTGTCTATACATAATTTATACCAGAAAAAAGCTTACCCGTAAACCTTAGTTATTGCTCTCTATGTGCCAGCCTAATCCCCTCTTGACACGTGGCCTAGTTTGAGTTATATACGTAATCGTGGCGCTATCGTCTAGGGGTTAGGATAGGTGGTTCTCAGCCATCAGACCGGGGTTCGAATCCCCGTAGCGCTAACCGCCCCCGCCCGAGGGGGCTTAACGTTGCGGGAGATTGCGCGTGAGTTCAAGGTTTAAGGATTGGATGATGGATAACCGTTGGCCGCTGGCGCTGGCCGTGGCGACGTTGGCGACGCGGGCCGTGTACCTCGCCAGCGTCGTACACGACCCGTTCTTCGACTACCTCCGTCACATTCCGGACGCGTTTTTCTTCAACAACTGGGCGCAGGGTATAGCGTCGGGGGATTGGTGGGGTGGGGACGAGGTTTTCTTCATCGGGCCGTTGTACGCGTACTTTTTGGGGATAATCTACCGACTCATCGGGCCGCAGTTGACGGTGGTGCGGGTCATACATATCGCGCTGGAGATAGGGTCGGCGCTTTTCATATACGGGTTCGCGCGGCGGGCAGTAGGGGAGAGGGCGGCCAAGGTGGCCGGTATTATATGGGTGCTGTACCTGCCGGCGATATTTTTTAGCTCGTTCGTACTTCCGGTGTCGCTGGACATATTTTTGATAACGGGTTCGTTTTACCTGTTAGCGCGTGGTGTGGAGGGTCGGTGGTGGAATTTCGCGGGCGCTGGGGCGCTGTTGGGTTTGGCGGTGCTGGACCGTACTAACCTGCTGGTCTTCGTCGCGGCGGCGGTACCGTTGTTTTTAGTTTACGTCAAACGGTTGGGGTGGCGTCGCGTCGTCAGCTACTTCGCGCCGATAGCGGTCATAGTGTTGGCGGTGACGCTGCGCAACGGCGTGGTGGGCGGCGATTTCGCTTTGGTCTCGTCGCAGGGAGGGCTCAACTTCTACCTCGGCAACTCGCCCAACGCCACCGGCGTCTACTGGAACCTGGGCGAAGTGTACCAGGGAAGGCCCGCGGAATTGAACAAGAACCTCGCGACCCTAATCGCCCGGGAGTTTGAGGGCCGCGACATGAAGCCGTCCGAGGTTTCGCGGTGGTGGATGTCGAACGGCTTGGCGTGGCTCCGGGACCACCCGGGGGACGCGGCGGGATTGTACTGGCGGAAGATGCGGTACTTCTTCAACGATTACGAGGTGAGCCTGAACGTAGATTTCTATTTTATAAAATTCATATCCCCGTTCCACCGGGTGCAGATTCCCTGGTTCGGGTTCGTGTTCCCGTTCGCCGTAATAGGTTTGGCGGCCGGGTGGCGCAAATCGCCCTTCGCGCGGACGGCGGGCGTGCTCTTCGTAGTCATGTACGCGCTGTCGGTTTTGGTCTTCTTCGTTTCGGCGCGCTACCGGCTGCCGATGGTTCCGATACTCATAGCTTTCGCGGGCGCGGGGCTGGTATTGTGGTACGATCTTTGGCGACGTTGGCGGTGGCGCTCGGCCGCGGCGTTGACGGCGGCCGCCGTTGTTTTGGGGGCTTGCGTAATGTGGCCTCCGCCCGGGATTCGCCGGGACGGCGCTTTCGGCCAGAGCTACTACCGTTACGGTAAATTTTATTTCGACCAGGGCGAATATGAGGAAACCGTGTCGTACCTTAAGAAGGCCACCGAGCTTACGCCGGAAATGTACCAGGGGTTTACTATGCTGGGTATGGCCTACGAGAACTTGGGGCAGCTCGACACGGCCTTGGAGATTTTTTGGCGCGGGACGATCGTCGCTCCCGACAAGGCGGAGATGCATTATAATTTGGCGATTGCGTTGGTTCGCGGCGGCAACCTTGGCCAGGCGTTGCCGTCGCTCTATCGGGCGGTGGAACTCGAGCCGAGTTACGCGGCGGCGTGGATGCAGCTGGCCGAGGTATATATCGGCCTGGGCGATTATCGGCGGGCCGAATTGGCGTATCGTCGCGTCGTGGAGTTGTCGCCGGGCGACGGGTCTGTCTTATATAGGTATGCGGAGCTGCAATTACAGATGGGGAGGGTCGCGGAGGCGTTGACGTACGCGCAAGCGGCGGTGGAAGCGAATCCCAACCTGCCGGGCCCGGGCTTTATCATCGGGAGGGTTTATTATCGTAACGACGACTACTTAGCCGCGCTAAAATATTTCGAACGAGAGGCTGGACTTCAGCCAACGTCATCCGAACTCTTCGGCTTTTTGGCGGCGTCGTACGGGAAATTGGGGGAGGTTGAGCGAGGCCGCGCCGCGTACCGGGATTATTTGTCGCTGGGCGGCGCCCGCGACCCGGCCTTCGAACGCGACGCCGGCATATCTTCGGAATAGGCGCCGACGACGTTAACGTTAAGCCGCGGCTCAGCCGCGGCTTTTTTCGAGGGCGTCGTCGAACGCGGCGCGCAGGCGCCGTTGCGTTTCTACCGGGTCTTCGATCACGATTTTCGCGCCCGATAGGACGTCCACGACGCCCAGTTCGCGCGGGTAGCGCGGGACGACGTGGAGGTGGAGGTGGGCGATGGAAGCGCCGGCGGCCGCGCCGACGTTGCAGCCGACGTTGAAACCGCCGGGATTATATTCGGCCGAGAGAACGTCGAGGGACAAGTTTTGCAGCCGCGCGAGGTGGGCGTGCTCGTCGGCGTCGAGCTCCCGCGGGTCCTCGACGTGCCGGGCCGGGAAAATCATTACGTGGCCCGGGTTATAGGGGTAGAGGTTGAGCGTGATTATGAAATCGTTGTCGCGCGCGAGCTCCAAGTTTGCGACGTCGCCTTTGCCGCGCGCGACGTCGCATAGGATACACCGGCCGGGGGGGGAGGCCGGCCCTTTTTTTTACGTATTCCGTTTTGCCGGGAACGAACAGGTTGGGCCGTTTCTCCATCGTTATTGTCTGAAACCTTCGGGCCCCGCCGGCTCGGGCCGCTGAGGTATCTTGATTTCGCCGAACTGGTCCTCGAAGCGCGAGACGTTCTCGGATAGCGTCAGGAGAAATTGTTTGGCGTGCAACGGCGTCGTGATTATGCGGCTTATGATTTTAAAGCCCTTCCGGCCCGGTACGGCGCGGCCGAAGTCGAAGACGAATTCGGCCGGCGAAAAAACTATCTGCGCGACGTTGGCGTACGCGCCGTCCGCCACCTCGTCGGGCATTTCGGGTTCCACCAAAGGTCTTTCCGGTTCCGGTTTCTTCTTCTTCTCGTCGGCCATAATTCCTCCGATAGGTACGGTATAACGGCTCGAGCCGAGGATACCCCGGATTATATTTCGGATATGCTGCGGGGGATATCCGGACGTGGCGCGGTTTTGAGGGGGGCGCGGGTCGAAACCTCGGCGCGCTGCTAGCTTTGCTCGGCGCCCGTAAGGCTTTTTACGATTTCGAAGGAGAGTTGGTCGCTATCGGCGCTGACGTCTATGGCGACGGTGTCACCCGGGCTAACGTCCTCGCGGAGCAGCTTTTCGACCAGCGGGTCTTCCACGTATTTCTGAATCGTTCGGCGGAGGGGCCGGGCGCCGAAAGTCGGGTCGTACCCTTTCTCCATTAAGAACTCGTTGGCGTCTTCGGTGAAGTAGAGCTCGAGCAGGTGTTCCTCGAGTCGTTGCTTTAGCTCGTTTATCATGAGCGTAACGATAGTGCGGAGGTGCCGTTTTTCGAGGGGGTGGAAGACGATGACCTCGTCGACGCGGTTCAGGAATTCCGGGTTGAAGAGCTTCTTGACTTCGGTCATTACGGTCTTTTTGATTTCCCCGTACGTCGCCTCGCCGGGGGCGGCGCCGAAGCCTATGCCGCCGCCGTCCTTGATCTGGCGCGCGCCGATGTTCGACGTCATGATGAGGACCGTATTGCGGAAATCGACGGTGCGGCCTATGTTGTCGGTCAGCCGGCCGTCCTCCATTACTTGCAAAAGTATGTGGAATACGTCGGGATGAGCCTTCTCGATTTCGTCGAGCAATATGACGGAATATGGTTTACGGCGGACGCGCTCGGTCAACTGGCCGCCCTCCTCGTAGCCGACGTAGCCGGGCGGCGCGCCCACGAGCCGCGAGACGTTATGCTTCTCCATGTATTCGGACATGTCGACGCGAATGATCGCGTCCTCGTCCTCGAATAGGAATTCGGCCAGCGCTTTGGCGAGCTCGGTCTTGCCGACGCCCGTCGGCCCGAGGTAGATGAATGAACCTATGGGCCTTTTCAGGTCTTTGACGCCGAGGCGGCTGCGCCTTATGGCGCGCGTCACGACGCCGATGGCCTCGTCCTGGCCCACGACTCGTTTGTGGAGGTCGTCCTCCATCCGCAGCAGTTTTTCGAACTCCTCCCGCTCGAGCCGGTCGACCGGTATGCCGGTGGTTTTGGATACGATGTAGGCGACGTCGTCTACCGTGAGGACGTTCTCTTCCTGTTCCGTGAGGGCGCGCCAACGTTCCTTGGCCTCCTCGACCTTGAGGCGGTACTCGCGTTCTCGGTCGCGGTAGCGGGCGGCGGTTTCGAACTCCTGGCGCTCGATGGCCGCTTCTTTTTCGGTCCGCATTTCGGCCGTCTTGCCCTCCAGGTCGCGGATGTCGGGGGGCAACGTCGAATGGCGCAGCCGCACCATCGCGCAGCCCTCGTCGATGACATCTATAGCCTTGTCGGGGAGGTAGCGATCCGAGATGTACCTATCGGCCAGCCGGGCCGCGGCGACGACGGCGTCGTCGTTGATTTTGACGTGGTGGTGTTCCTCGTACCGGTCCCGAAGGCCTTGGATTATCTCAATGGTCTCCTCGACCGAGGGGGCGTCCACCATTATGGTTTGGAACCGCCGCTCCAGCGCGCCGTCTTTTTCGACGTGCTTGCGGTATTCGGAGAGGGTAGTGGCGCCGATGCACTGGAGCTCGCCGCGCGCCAACGCCGGCTTGAGCATGTTCGACGCGTCGATGGCCCCCTCCGCGGCGCCGGCGCCGACGATGGTGTGGAGTTCGTCGATGAAGGTGATGATGTTCTCGTCTTTACGTATCTCCTCGACGATCATCCGCAACCGTTCCTCGAACTGGCCGCGGTATTTGGTCCCCGCTACGACCGCCGCCAAGTCGAGGGTCAGCAAGCGCTTCCCGGTCAACGCCTCCGGTACGTTGTTCTCGACGATGCGCTGGGCGAGACCTTCAACGATGGCCGTTTTGCCGACGCCCGGTTCGCCGATGAGGACCGGGTTGTTCTTTTTGCGACGGCTGAGTATCTGCACCACGCGCTCGATTTCGTCTTCGCGCCCGATCACGGGGTCGAGCTCGCCGTCACGCGCCAACGTGGTGAGGTTGCGGCCGAACTCGTCCAGTACGGGCGTCTTTGACTTGCGGCGTCGAGTCCGCGTCGCCTTCTCGCCGGTCCCCAGGCTCGAGATGACCTCGAGGCGAAGGTCGTCGGGGTCGACGTTGAGGTGGGTGAGGACTTTGACCGCGACGCTCTCCGCTTCGCGGATTATTCCCAACAAGAGGTGTTCGGTCCCTACGTAGTTGTGGCTGAGCAGACCCGATTCCTCGACAGCGTGACCTATGACGGACTTGGCGCGGGCGGTGAAGGGGATGTCGCCCACGGTCCGCATCCCGCCGCCGGGCGGCACGAGCTTCTCTACCTGGCGCCGGACCATCTCGAGCGAAAGGCCGAACTTACGCAACACCGTCGCGGCGCCGCCGTCGCCTTCGCGAATAAGGCCCAGGAGTACGTGCTCGGTGCCGACGGCGTCGTGATGGAGGCGCGTCGCTTCCTCGCGCGCAATGAGGATTACCTTTCGGGCCCGAGCCGTAAATTTATCCAGCATAATTTTATCGCGTCAAAGCGTAAGAAATAGTTCGTTATTCGTTTTTCCTTTTACGGCGTAATTATACCATTTTTCGAAAACCGCCGCAAGTTTTAAGGAGTTTCGGTATCGTGTAGGACGCCGCCTTCCAATAATAACGTGCGGGCGCACCGGCGGGCCAACGCGCGGTTGTGCGTAACGATTACGAAAGTTTGCCCCAGCCGTGCGTTTAAATCGAAGAGGAGGTCATGCAAGCTCTCCGCGGTCCGCTCGTCCAGGTTGCCGGACGGTTCGTCGGCTAGTACCACGGCCGGTTCCGCTGTGAGCGCCCGGGCGACGGCTACCCGTTGCCGTTCGCCGCCCGAGAGTTTGGCTGGGCGGTGCGTTTCGCGCTCGCGGATGCCTACAGCCTCCAGGTACTTTTGGGCACGCTGCTCGGCCTCCGCGGCGTCCACCCGCGCTATCAAGAGCGGCATCATTACGTTTTCGAGCGCGGTGAATTCGGGCAATAAGTGGTGGAATTGGAAGACGTAACCCACGCGGCGGTTGCGGAAGCGGGCCCGCCTCGCGTCTTTTAGGCCGAAGATGTCGGTCCCGTCCACGAGGATGCGGCCGTCGGTAGGCTTGTCCAAACCGCCCAGCAGGTTGAGCAGCGTCGTCTTGCCGGCGCCCGATTCGCCGACGACGGCCACCGCTTCGCCGGGGGCGACGTCGAGGTCCAGGCCGACGAGGATGTTGAGCGTCTGGTCGCCGCTCCGGTAATATTTATGGAGACCTCGGGCTTCGACGACGTTATTCATGTTGGATCGCTTCTACCGGCTCCAGGCGCGCCGCGCGCCAGGCCGGGTATATCGTCGCGGCCACGCTGATGACGAGCGCGAAGACGCAGATAATTAGTATGTCCAGCGGTTGAACGACAACGGGTAGCGTCCGCAGCGCGTATACTTCCGCCGGCAACTCGACGAATTGGTACTTTTGAAGTACGCGGCAAAGGCCCAGGCCCGCGACCAGGCCGAGCGCCGTCCCCACCGTTCCGATAATGAGGCCGTTTAGTAAGAAGATGCGCACGATGGCGCCGTTAGTGGCGCCCATCGCTTTCAATATGCCGATCTCGCCCGTCTTCTCGATGACGATCATGATGAGCGTGGAGAGGATGTTGAACGCGGCTACCAAAATGATGAGCGTTAGGATGACGAACATGGTGTGCTTTTCCAGCGCCAACATGGTCCACAGCTGCTCGTGGGTAACGGTCCAGTCGCGAGCGAAGTAGGGAAGGCCGACGGCGTCGTTTATGCGGGCCGAGACCGCGGGGGCGTCGAAGACGTCCGCGACGCGGACCTCCAGGCCGTTAACCTTGTGCGGTATGGCGAGGAATTCTTGGGCGGTCTCGAGGTCGATATATGCCAGCGACGAATCGAACTCGTACATGCCGACGTCGAAGATGCCGACGACGCGGAAGTTCTTCATCTTGGGCGGGACCGGCGCGAGCGGGTTCCAGATGACCTGGGGCGAGATGAGCGTGACGGTATCGTTGAGGTCCACGCCCAGGTTGCGCGCGAGCTCGACGCCGAGGACGATGCCGTCTTCGGGAGGGACGTAGCCGCCCAGCTTGGCCTCGAGAGGCGACTTCTTGGCGACGTCGAAGTCCATCGTTCCCTCGACGATTTTGTCCTCGATGGTGGAGATTTCGCGGTGGCTCGCCATGTCGACGCCGCGGATGACGGCGCCGATGGAGTCGCGCTTCGACGAGAGGATGCCCTCGACGAAGACGAAGGGCGCTACGGCCTCGACGCCCTCCACTCGGTCGATTTCGGCTTCCAACGCGGGGTAGTCCGTAACGCCCTCGCGGCCCACGTGGAGAACCGTGATATGGGCGGTGGTCCCGAGGATCTTCTCGCGGAGGTCGATCTCGAAGCCGTTCATCACGCTGATGACGACGACGAGCGCCATCACGCCCACGACAACGCCGCCTATGGAGATTAGCGTGATGACGGAGAGGAAGGTGTCCTTCCCCTTGGCGGTGAGGTATCGGCGCGCGACGAAGAGCTCGAACGATTTTTTCATCTTATATATTTGGCCTTTGTGGGTTCATTCTTTAACCTTGATCGTTTCGACGTTCGCCAGTAAATATTCGTCGAAATCCGCTTTACTGGTAAATATACGGTGCCGGTTGTGTATATCCCCGGTCTGTATGAAAATCTCCTCACTATTAATTCTAAAAATCGTGAATTCGTTTAAACCGGAAAATTTAATCGTCTTTTCATAAACCGGGTTATGACTAGGGGCGACCTTCGAGGCTACGGTACTACATATATGTAACATCAGCGTATTCCAACCGATAGCGCTATCAGACCACGACGACCTTTTTCGGCCGTATTTTTTATTAACCGGGATCCAGTAAGTAATTACGTCGGAGTATCCGAATAATTCACGGGTTAACGCTTCTCTAGATAGTAACTCCCGAGGTTCCACGTACCACTCGCCGCTGCGGATGTAAATGAGCGGCTTAACCGAACGAAGATATTCTTCTACCTTGGCGTTTAAGGCAGCGTGCGTGGAGTATCGAGTTTTACCGCTGTAGACGGTTATCTCGTAAAAACCCATTTTTATATCGGGCTCGTAGACGTTCCAATCTTCTATTAACCAAGGGAATACTATCGTGTTCTCAACGACGTAATCACCCGCCAAAGGGTCCCGAAGCGGGGCTGCTAATTTTTTTGCGGTTTCGGGAGATATGAAATCTCGCTCGGGTATTCCCGCTTTTTCCGCCGTAAGTCCTTCGACGGCGGTTCCGCCGGCGACGACGGATGGTAAGATGACGTTTAGGCCGGCAACAATACCGGTCAATAAATTGACCGTTTTTCCCAAAGCGTTAGTTTAATTATTATTTAAACAGCGCCTTCACGCGCCCAAGCGACGTAGGCGCGACGGCGGGCTCGACGCGCTTGAAGTACTGAATGCGGTTATTGCCGGAGTCGGCCACGTACGCCTTCGTACCCGCCGGCGAAATGGCGATGCCGTCGGGGAAGTTGAATTCGCCGTTGAGCGTCCCTTGGCCTCCCCATTTGCCGAGGAAGCTGCCGGACGCCGTAAAATACTGGACGTGGTGCCAGGAGTAATCGGTGACGTAGATGCGGTAGTCGGGGCTGGCCGCTATAGCCGAGGGGTACTCGAATTGTCCCCAGCCGAAGCCCTTCGTGCCCCATTTACCGAGGAAGGCGCCCTTGGCGTCGAAGTACTGCACCCGGTTGTTGAGCCGGTCCGCGACGTAGACGTTGCCGTGGGGCGCGACGGCGATGCTAATGGGTTGGTCGAATTGGCCGTCGGCGGCGCCTTTAGTGCCCCAGGAGCCCAGGAAGCTGCCGGCTCGAGTGAAGTACTGCGCGCGATTGTTATAGGTATCCGCCACGTAGACGTTGCCGTTGCGCGCTACGGCGACGCCGTGCGGCTTATTGAAGAACCGCGGCAAGATGCCGTACTCGCCCCACTTGCCCACGAACGTGCCGTTCGGTTTGAAGTACTGGATCCGATTGTTGTCGAAGTCGGCGACGTAGACGTTGCCGTTGGGCGCCACCGCCACGTCGGCGGGGTAGATAAACTCACCCTTACCGGAGCCGCGCGAACCCCACCGGCCGAGGAAGCTGCCGGCGGCGGTGAAGTATTGGATGCGATGGTTGAACTCGTCGGCGACGTAGACGTTGCCGTTGGGCGCGACCGCTATCCCCGTCGGCGCGTTGAATTCGCCCGCGGCGGTACCGGGCGAGCCCCACTGGCCGGCGTATTTAAAATCGGCGGAGGCGGCCGCGGCGATACAAATTGAGAGAGCGGCTAGTATCGATACTCGTTTCATTTTCCGTCCTTTGTTCAGATGTGATTACCGGCTCGGCGCGAACGCCGTCCCGAACCGGAGCCGTGTTAGGAAGTTGCCGTCAGGTCCGTTACGCGATTTATTTGAAAAGCCCTTTTACGCGCCCCAACGACGTCGGCTCGACCGCGGGCAGGCCGTCCTTAAAATATTGCACGCGGTTGTTGTTGGTATCCGCGACGTATACTCGTACCGTCGACGTATCACCGCGGCTCCACCGCGTCGCGGCGACGCCCCACGCGTAATTGAGTTGGCCGTCGCCGGTGCCGAAGGAGCCCCACTTGCCGAGGAAACTACCCGTCGGCGTAAAGTACTGGATGCGGTGGTTGTAGCAATCGACGACGTATATGTTGCCTTCCGGGCCGACCGCGACGCCGCACGGCGTATTGAATTGGCCGTCGCCGGTTCCACGCGTGCCCCACGACCGCACGTAGCTCCCGCCCGAAGTAAACCGCTGGACGTGGTGATTGCCGGCGTCCGCGACGTAAACGTTGCCGTTTTCGCCTACCGCTATCCCTTGTGGGTCGTCGAATTGGCCCTGGCCGCTGCCCCGCGCGCCCCAACTGCCCAGGAAGCTCCCCGCCGGCGAAAAGTACTGGACGCGGTAATTGCCGGCGTCCACGACGTATACGTTGCCGTTCGGCGCCAGGGCTACCCCCAGCGGCTTATTGAATTGTCCCTCGCCCGTCCCGGCGGCGCCCCAAGATGCCAGGAAACTCCCCGCGCTTGTGAAGTATTGTATCCGGTGGTTCAGCGAATCGCCCGCGTACACGCGGGTCGCCGAGGCGGCGATCCCGGAGGGAAAGCGGAACTTGCCGGCGCCGGTGCCGTACGAGCCCCACTTCCCGCGGTAACTCCCGGTAGGCGTGAAGTACTGGACGCGGTGGTTGTGGCGGTCGACGACGAAAACCCGGCCGCCGGGCGCAACGGCGACGTCCCACGGGTGGTCGAACTGCCCTTCGCCGGTCCCTTGCGCGCCCCACTTCCCTTCGTACGCGAAGTCGGCGAACGCCGCTGTCGTGGCTAGTAATACGGCCGCCGTCGCAATTCCTATTCTCATATTCGAACCTCCCCGGGTAAGCGGTGAGACCGTCGTACGGTCCCGTTAATAATCGTACTCGCCGTTTGTTCCTAACGGAAGAGGTGATGATGTCCGTTATTCGAAGAGCGCTTTGACGCGCCCGAGCGAGCACGGCTCGATGTCGTATTCCACGCGCCGGAAATACTGGACGCGGTCGTTCCACCTGTCCGCGGTGTAGACGCGTTTGCCGTTATTAAACGTCGCGACGCCCCGCGGCTCGTTGAATTCTCCTTCGCCCTTTCCGAGCGAGCCCCACATTCCAAGAAAACTGCCGCTCGTCGTAAAATACTGGGCGCGGTGGTTGAAATCCTCCGTCACGAATACCCGTTCGTCGGCCGAAACGGTTATATTTTTCGGGAAGAAGAATTGGCCTTTGCCGTAGCCCCACGAGCCCCATTTACCCAGAAACGTCCCGAACGCCGTAAAATATTGGACCCGCGCGTTCCCGGCGTCCGCCACGTACGCCCGGCCGTCGGGCGCGAGCGCGACGTCGGCGGGGAAGTCGAACTGGCCGTCGCGTTTACCGCTGTGACCCCACTTCCCCAAGTAACCGCCGTTGGCGGTGAACCGTTGTACGCGGTCGTTCTCGGCGTCGGCGACGAAGACGTTCCCGCTACGTGCAACCGCGATGCCCCGGGGTCTATCGAACTCTCCCGCCCCCGACCCAGGCCGGCCCCATCGGCCGAGGTAGCTGCCGGTCGCGGTGAAGTATTGTATGCGGTCGTTACGCGTATCGGCGACGTATACCCTTCCTTTTGGCGCGACCGCCACGCCGAACGGCCTGTTGAATTGCCCCGGCTCCGTACCGGCCGTCCCCCACTTGCCGAGGAAGCTGCCGCCGGCCGTAAAGTATTGGATGCAATTGTTACCCTGGTCGGAGACGTAGACGTTTCCGTTCGGCGCCACGGCGACGCCGGAGACCTCCGTGAACGCGCCGTGGCCCGTACCCAACCGGCCCCATTGCCCTTCGTATACGTACGTCGCCGCGGACGTTGCCGCGAGGGCGGCCGCCAGCGTGGCTGTAATTATAGGGAGGTGGTTCATAGGTCGGTCGGCGTCCCCGCGTACGTTTCGTTTTGGGTTACGTTTCCTTTTTCGAATTCGCGCAAGGTCCTATTTCTTTTTCTTGTATTTGTAAGAAGCCCATATCCACGCGGCGAGCAATATAAGGCCGGCGGCGAAGAGGGCGTAATCTTCGAAGTAGCGCCACTGCACCGCGGGTCCGAGGCCGCCCACGACGGACCACAGGAACGGTATGAACGTGAAGCGCCAGCGCGGTTTGCGGTCGAAGGTGAAGAGCAGCATCCCGCACGTGAATATCGCTACCGGCGCCGCGCAGCCGAAGAGCGCGAGCTCGGGCCACCCGTGTTTGAATATCAGCGCCGTTATGGGGTACCCCACCAGCGACCACCCGGCGACGGTCGCGCCGATGTGGCCGAGCTTCGGGTGAAAGTACGGCCGGAATTCGATCTTGGGCCAAAAGATTTCGACGGCGAAAAATGCCGCCTGCAGGAGGAATAGCGCGCCCCAGGCGTAGCCGGCGGAATTTATCCGCGTGTAAAACGTTATCATGTAGAAGATGCCGAGCCAGGCCCAAAGGACCGCCAGGACGCCTTTCGCGGCGACGTCGGACCACTTGCCGGGGCGCGCGAAGACGAGGAACGCCGCGCCTATCGCCAGCAGGTAGAAGAGGATATGCGCCGGAAAGACGGCGCGGTTGAATTCCGCGAGGAAGGATGTAAATGCCTCTGCGCTTGTCATGGGGTAGCTCCTCCGGCGGGTTTAGATTCGCGTACGGGCAGCGTTCGCCATAAGGCGGCTACGAAATAAAGTATAACCGCGGCCGCGACGCCGGCCAGGATTAATTCCTCGTAAAAGTGCCAGGCCTCGGCGACGCAAAGGCCGGCGATTAGCGCCCAGGCCGCGGGGACCACGAAAAATAGCGGCCTCGGCTTATGGAGCGTGAAAGTGAGTAGGGCCAACGTAAATGCCGCGGTGGGCCCCGGCGCGGTGCCTACGAGCCTCAGCTCGGGCCAACCGCGGCCGAGCCAGGTCGAAATAATAGGGTGTAAGATTCCGGCCACGCCGATCAACGAACACCCTATTAATAGCGTGGCGGGACTTTTAAAAGGTCGGAATTCCAACGTTCCGAAGAAGGCGTCCATAAAGAAAAAAGTGCCCTGTAGTATGAAGGCGAAGGCGAAGAGATAGGCGACGTGGAAATCGGGCGCGAAGCGGCCCCAAAAGAAGATAATGGCGGTCCAGAGCCACAACACGTTGAGCAGAATTTTAACTATTAAGTCGCTGAAGGCGCCGGGCCTGGCCAATACGAACGCGGCCGCGGCCAACGCGACGACGGCGCCGAAGGCCGCCGCGGGCCAGTGCGCCCGGTTGTATACGCCGACGAGCCCTAAGACGAGCTCGCGGGTGGGGATTTCTATTCCTTCCATGGCGGCGGTATACGAAAACATTAGCCTATTGCGAGAAGATAGCCGTCACTTTTTTACCCTAAGCTGCGGGAACGCGATGACCTCGCGGATGTTGGACGCGTCGGCCAGGATCATCGCGACGCGGTCGACGCCGACGCCCAGGCCGCCGGCGGGCGGCATGCTGGAGAATATTATAGCAGGCCAAATGAGTACCTTTACGAAGCCCATTAACCTTTCTTACTGCCGGCGATCTTACCCTTTAATTCCCTACGTCTTACTCCCGAAATAATACGCGGGCTTTTTAATTAGGTAATTGAGGTTTAGTAATAGTCTCGTCAGATTTCTCGAACGTGAAACTATGGAACTCGCGATTATATCTAATATGGACTTCGTATTCGTATAAATACCCGCGGTAATCGGAATAAGTCACTTTATTAACGATTTTAACGGGTTTTACTGGATCAACGGGAAAACCGAACCTGGTCCAGACTAAGGATTCCGGATAAATCGCTGAATAACCTGGTTTATCTTTGCTTTCGTAGGATTCATCACCAAAAAAAACCTTGCCAGTGATTTTAGTATTCAAACTCGGTACAGAACCTGTGTTAATTATCGCGACTCTACAGTTTAAAACATTCGTAGTTTTATCTAATTTGCCGTTAATTTTCCTAATAAAGATATATGGTCTATTAGTTACCTCATAGTTTTCCAAATTTTTCTCGGTATTAATCCTATTAAGTTCGAGGCTGTAAAAATTGAGGATTAATCCGAATATCGCTAATGATAGAAGGAATTCTTGGAAATTGAATATTTTCCGTTCAACTTCCGACGTTGGTTTTTTACCGGCGCCCGTCCTAAGTTTTCTCCGATTAGATATAAGACGGAATATTATTACGCAACCAATAATGCATATATATCCAACGGCCCAAGGCCATATTTTATCTATATTCCAAACCATATTTTACCGTTAATATTATTTAACCCGCAGTTACGCGAAGGCTATTACCTCTCGGATGTTAGGAGCATAGGCTAGGAAGATCGCTAGTATTATAATAATGCAAGTATGTCTTCGGTAATATCTATACTATCTATCTTTTTTCTAAGCGAGTGCGGTCCCGGGACTTCCGGGAAAGGTATAGGTTCGTAAATTAAGGATAGTTCTATAATTTTATCTTCTAGTTCACTTCGTTCGATCGGTAAACCTATTTTGAGCTTTTCACTTTTTTTAGTAAAATCTATCAGCCCAGAAAGTGTCCCTGACTTTATTGTGGAATCAAAGTATTTCAAATCCGGGAATATCCTGAACGAAGTTTCGTTCCTTCCCTGGGTCGTTACTGCGAAGTAAACTTTACCCACTTTAATATCCCATGCACCTTTTACTCCAAATCCGAATACGGGACCAGTCTTCGCCCTTATAGGTTTTCCTATGACGGTTATCCTTTCTATAAGTCTAATCTTTTCTTCGCATACTAAGATATCGATTAACTCCGCGTGCATTTCGAATAACGAATTCTTAATAGCAGCGTCTTCGGCTCCCTTAATATAAAATTCTTGGAAATAGTGATCTAACTTATCTTTAGGGAATTCGTCGCCGAAATATGCTCTTATTTTGTTTTGGTATTCGTTAAACTTCCTCGTCGCGAAACGCGGGTCGTTAACCATCCCAGAACGCAAATCGTATTCTACGATTCCTTTCGCTGTGGAGCGCTTAACCCCCACGACTATCCCCATTAACATAGGTACATATTTGTATTCTAAGTATTTTTTATTCGGGTCTTTATCGATACTTTCACCTACAATTTCTATATATAGTCGCCTCAGTTCGGATAGCGCTACCTCTTTCGTTACCGCTCGTTCAATGTCCGTTTTTATACACGGAAAAGCGATGACCTCGCGGATGCTGGGGGCATCGGAGAGGATCATCGCGAGGCGGTCGATGCCGACGCCCAAGCCGCCGGCGGGCGGCATGCCGTACTCGAGCGCCTCCAGGAAGTCCTCGTCCATCTGTTGCGCTTCCTCGTCGCCGGCGGCCCCGGCCTCCGCCTGCGCCTCCAGCGCCTTGCGCTGCTCGGCCGGGTCGTTTTGCTCGCTAAAGGCGTTGGCTATTTCCATATTACAAAGGTATAGCTCGAAGCGCTCTGCGAGCGCCGGGTTGTCGGGTTGCCTTTTGGCGAGGGGCGAAAGTTCCGCCGGGTAGTCCACCACGAACGTCGGGTTCCAAATATCGCAAGCCACTAATAAGTCAAAAAGCGCGTCGATTACCTTGGCGCGCGAAGCACCGTACATAGCTTCTCTCGCTTTTTTCTCATTGGTTTCAGTATTTCCCCGCTGTGGTTCGTCGTAACGTTTCAGGTAATGTAGGACGTAAAGGTCGGAGAGCGTTTGCGTCTCTTCATTCAGAACGTCCACGTCCAGCCGTTCGTTCAACGTCGCGACCAGCGAGACCCGGGCCCACGGTGGCTCGAGGGTTACTTCCCGGCCCTGGTACGTCAGCTTCAACGTGCCACGTATCTCTTCCGCGGCGGCGATTATAAGGCCCCGGGTCAGCGCCATCATCGTCCGGTAGTCGCCGAAGGCCTCGTACGCCTCGAGCATGGTGAATTCCGGGTAGTGGGTCCGGTCGATGGATTCGTTGCGGAAGTCTTTGCCGATTTCGTAAACCTTCTCGAGGCCGGCGACGAGAAGGCGTTTGAGGTAGAGCTCGTCGGCGATGCGAAGGTAGAGGTCCATCTCCAGGTCGCGGTGTCGGGTGGTGAACGGGGAGGCGTTGGCGCCGCCGTACAGCGGCTGGAGGATGGGGGTCTCGATCTCGGCGTAGCCCTGTTCCGCCATGAACCGCCGCGCCGCCCGGAGCACTTCGGCGTGGGTGAGGACGCAGGCCCGCGCCTGCGGGTTGACCATCACGTCGAGGTAGCGCTTCCGGTACCGCTTCTCCGGGTCGGCGAACTCGTCGTGGGTGACGTCGCCCTCTTCCGTTTTTTCGGTCTTCACCACCGGCGGCGTGCGGAGCCCTTTGGCCAGGAGCGTGAAGTCCTCGGCGGCGATCGTGATCTCACCCGTTTTAGTCTTAAAAACTTTACCCGCGGCGCCCACGAAGTCGCCCAGGTCCAGGAGGTCGAAGAGCTCGTACCTCTCGCCCAGCAGGTCCGATTTGAAGTACAGCTGTATCTTACCGGTGGCGTCGGTTACGTCGGCGAAGGAGGCCCTGCCGTGTGGGCGGAGCGCGGTGACGCGGCCCACGACGGCTACCTCTTTGCCCTCGAGCTCGTCGAAGGCCGTCGTGACGTCGCGTATGACGTGGCTTCGCGTCGACGCCACGGGGTAGGGGTCGACCCCTCGCTCGCGAAGGCGGGCGAGCTTGTCCAACCGGATATCGCGCAGGCTTTTAGTCTCCTCCGTCATCGTCCTCCTCGGGGGGAGGTGTTTTCCCGGCCGTCCCGGCCTTTTCTTCGGCGCTCAAATACTTCCGCGTTCTGTACGCCGAGAGCCGGTAATAAATCTGATAGAAAGATTCGACGGGCTCGCCGTCCTGGGTGGCCGGTATAAAGATGCATTTACGCGCCGACGCCAAAGCCACCGCGTCTACAACGTTGTAGCCGGAGGAGGACCATACCTCGGCATCCGTGATTTGCCCCTCGGCGTCGACGGCGAGCTTCAGTACCACCGTGTCGGCGAAAACCACCCCCGGCTCTACCTCGATTTCGCCCAGCGGCTCGACGTGTATCGGCTGCGCCGGGACGAAGCCGCCCTGGGCCGCCGCGGCCGCGACCGCGAACGTCGTTACGATAATAAACGCGCGCATTATGCTAACCCCTTTTGCCCTTTGTACGGCTTCGGCCTTGAGCCGTTTTATTTGAATTCTAATACGAACGAGTACCACGTCGCCGTAGGTTCACCGCCAACGACCGCCGGCTCGAATTTAAACTTACGCGCCGCGGCGAGGGCGCGTTCGACGTAAAGGGTATCGGCGCCGTCGCCGGCTTGTTCGGCGTACCAGACGCCGCCGTCGGGGCCGATGAATAGGTACAGCGCTACTTCCGTCGTCAGCGACGGCGCGCCGGGCGGGAAGGTGGGTGCTACGTATTCGACCAACTCCGGCGCCGCGTCGAATTCGCGTTCCGGGTCGCGCGAGGCGTCTACCGCTTTCGTATCCCGCATCAGGCGGAAGACGAACCAAACAGTCGCGCGGTCGCGGCCGGCGTCGAAGGTACATTTTTCGAACGCGGCCGAAGCGGCGTCTGCGAAGGCGGATGCGCCGTCGTTGTATATAACCTTACAAACGGCGAGTTTGCCGGCGTCGAGGGCGCCGCACGTCACGACGTTGACCTCGAACGGTTTGTCGCGAACGTCCGCCGGGTACGCGGGGACGACGAGTTCTTCGCTACCGGCGGCCGTGGCGCTTATTACCAATAAAGCAGTAACGGCTCCAACCGGGCGGCTTAATGCCGCTTTAAGAAACTTTTCGACCATTAATTCCGGCCCCCCTTCTTGCCGCGCCACTTTAGCGCCGCGGCGATCAATTCGTCAAGGCCGCCGTCGAGGACGCCGTCGACGTCGCTCGTCTCGTATCCCGTCCGCAAGTCTTTGACCAGCTGGTACGGGAAGAGGACGTAAGAGCGTATTTGGTTCCCCCACGCGATGTCGCGTTTGGGCCCCTTGAGGTCTTCGACGCGAGCCCGTCGCTCGTCCTCTTTTAATTGGTGTAATTTCGCGCGCAATACCTCCAGCGCCCGGAGGCGGTTAAGGTGTTGCGAACGTTCGGCCTGGCAACATACGACGATGCCGGTGGGGAGGTGGGTCATGCGCACCGCCGAGTCCGTAACGTTCACGTGCTGGCCGCCGGGCCCCGACGAGCGGAACGTGTCTACCTTGAGGTTGCTCTCGTCTATCTCCACCTGCACCTTCTCGTCGAGTTTGGGCCACACGGCGACGTTGGCGAACGAGGTATGGCGGCGGCCTTTTTGGTCGAAGGGTGATATCCGCACCAGGCGGTGGACGCCGGCCTCGCAGCTCAGGTTGCCGTACGCGTAATCGCCGCGGGCTTCGAACATAGTGAGCCGTACGCCGGCTTCTTCGGCGACCTCGGCCGCCAGGACGTCGCATTGATACCCCCGTGCCTCGCACCACTTGAGGTACATCCTAAAGAGCATCTCGGCCCAATCGGAGGCGTCCACGCCGCCCGCGCCGGGTTTGACCTCCACGATGGCGTCGGAAGCGTCGTACGGCCCTCCCAGGAAGGTCAACAAAGACAGGCGCTCGACCTCTGCATCCAGAGCCGAGAGCTCGCAGGCGAAGTCGGCGCATGCGGCTTGTTCCTCGAGGCAGAGTTGGTAGAAGACGCCCAAATCCTCAAGCTTCTTTTCGGCCGCGGCAAGCGCTTCGGCCCGTTTTTTAAGACGGCTCAGCTCGGCGAGTAACGCCTGGGCCCGGTCGCGGTTTCCCCAAAGGTCCGGAGCGCCGGCCTTTTCCTCAAGGTCGACGATACGGTTGGCGGTGTTTTCCGGGTCAAAGGCCGTCCCGGACGTCGTCCACCGCGCGGGTAAGTTTATCCAGCTGTTGCTCGAGTTCGCTTAAGTCTTCCATCGTCGAATCTCCGTGGTTATTTAAAGAATAATACCACAACGGCGGCGCCGCGGCAAGCGCCCGTTGACGAGTGCCCTCCGCGGGCGAAAGTACGCCTTCGTCGCGGAGTTGACACCCGTCGCCGCGGTATGGTAACCTCGCCGGGTATCTGGAGACGTCGGATGATAACTCCCGAAGATAATGTCTACCTGGTGGGTTTCTCCGGGACCGGAAAGACGGCCGTCGGCAAGTTACTGGCGGGGCGGCTCAGGCGGCGCTTCGTCGATATGGATGCCGTCATCGCCGAACGGCTGGGGGAATCCATCCCCGGCATCTTCGCCCGCTACGGCGAAGGCCGATACCGCGACGAAGAGAACCTGCTCGTAGCCGAGTTAACGTCGCAGCAGGGTCTAGTCGTCGCCGCCGGCGGCGGCGCCATCCTCGACGATAAAAATTGTCGCTTGTTCGAGGAATCCCGCGCGGTGGTGGCTTTGCGCGCTAATCCCGAAACCATTCAAAAACGGCTCGAGGGCGAGGAGCCGCGGGCGCTGCTCCAGAGCGCGGACCCGCTTCGCCGCATCAGGGAGCTTAAGGCGGAGCGCCGGCCCGTATACGACAAAGTACCGCTCCAAATAAAAACCGACGAACTTATGCCGGCGGAAGTCGTTGATCGTATTATTAAATCGGTGGGCGTGACGAGCGAATAGTTGTCGCTCTAAGTGTCGCGCTTGGCGATTTCTGCCGCGGCGGCGCGGCGCATAACGTCGAACCGGGCCTCGCCTCCCGTCCATAGTTCAAAGGCGCGGCCGCTTTTATGGAGGAGCATTAATAGGCCGTCGGCGTGGCGCAAACCGCGCGCGGCCGCGGCGTCGAGCAAGGGCGTCCGCGCGAAGCACGATAGGTCGTATACGAAGCAATTGCTTGGTATCGCGGCGTAGCTAAGGGAAGGTGCGTCAGAAGCCGACGCCGGAGGGGCGGTATTAATAAGGGCAACCGGCTTTTTATTGGCCATAAAGGCCGACGCGTCTTCCATCCTGATAACCGTGGCCTGGGTCGAGACTCCCGGCCGCGGCCGCGTTACGTCCGGGACGGCGTACGCGACGGCGGCGCCCGCCCGCTCGAGCGCGAGGCCGCAAGCGCGGCCTGCGGGCCCGGCGCCCAAGACTAATACCGGCTTGCCGGCGACTTCGGCCTTCAATTCGTCCAGCGAACGCGCGAAGGCGTAGACGTCTAGTTTGAAACCTTCTACGACGCCCGGCGTGCAACGGACGGTGTCGACCGCGGCCAGCGCGGCCGCCTCGACCGAAAGTTCGGTGCATAGGGCGACGGCGGCCTCCTCGCACGGGTATATGAAGTTGGCGCCGGCCAACCCGTCGGCTTCCAACCGCGCGAACAACCCGGCCAGCGTTTCGCCGTCGGCCCGGAACGGCACGTACGGCCATTTCAACCCAGCGGCGGCGAAAGCCGCATTAAGCGTCGCGGGATAGAGCGAGTTGTTGGCGGCGCCGCCGAAGAGCGCGTATATTTTGGGGGCTTCGAACATAGTAGGCGAGAAGGCCGCGCTAGTTTAGCACGAAATCGACGTAAGCTGAAGTATCCTGCGAACGTCGCGATAGTGGGGAGAGGGCCACCGAGGAACCGCCCGGCTGCGGGCGTTATCACGAATGACGTACGACCCTTCCGATATATCCGTCGTTATGCCGGTAGGGAACGGCGCCGCGCTGGCCGCGGCGGCCGCACGGACCGCTCTCGCGGCAAAGCCCCCGCCGGGCGAGGTTGTCGTCGTCGACGACCGCGTTACCGACGGCTTGTTAGCGGCCTTGCCGGAGAGCGATAGGCTTCGCGTCGTACCTAACGACGGCGGCCCGGGCCCCGCGGCGGCGCGCAACGCCGGCGCGCGTGCCGCTCGTAACGACGTCCTTCTATTCGTCGACGCCGACGTCTTCGTCCCCGCCGACATATTCGAAAAGCTCGCGGCCGCATACGGCGACGGCGTCGACGCCGTCGTGGGCGTGGAGGCCGAGCTGCCGACGTTGCCTGATTTCGCCAGTAAATATAAAAACCTTTGGATGCGCTTCACGTATCTACAATTGCCGGCGCGGGTGGACTTGTTCTATACAAGTTGCGCGTCAATTAAGAGAGACGTATTCCTGGTGGCCGAGGGTATGGACGAAGGTTACAAAAAACCGTCGGTGGAAGATACCGCTTTCGGGCGAACGCTGGCCGCGCGCGGTGTCCGGGTTTTCCTGGACAAGGATATCGAAGTTGAACACCGGAAGTTATATAGCACGGTGGGCGCGTTGACGACCGCGGTCCGGCGGGGCGCGGCCCTCGCGCGGTGCATATTGCGGATGGGGAGGCGTCGCGGCGCGGGGGGCAACCGGACGTCGGTGCCGACGTCGTTTATATTGTCGTTGCCGGCGCCGGGGCTATTTCTTTTATGGGCGGCGCTGGCGCCGTTCGTTTGGGAGTGGGCCGCGCTGGGCGCGGCGGCGACGCTCGTCGCCGTCTACGCTTTGAACTTCCGGTGGCTGGCTTTCCTGGCGCGGCGCGGCGCCGTTATGGCGCTGGGCGCGTTGGCGTTCCTTCCGCTCGAGCTCGCCTTTAGCTTCGCCGGCGGCGCGTGGGGAACGGCGAGTTATTTCTTGCTCCAAAGACGATATTGAGTTAAGGTTCGCTCTGTTATGCGCCACGGCTTAAAAATTACGGTAGTAATGCCCTGCTACAACGAGGAAGAGGGCGTCGCCGAATGTTTGCGACAGATGCCGTCCTTCGTCGACGAGGTCATCGTGGTGGATAACAACTCGAGCGACCGGACCGGCGCGGTGGCGCGGGAGGGGGGCGCCAAGGTGGTATTCGAGGTGCGCCCGGGTTACGGCCGTGCGTACAAGTCCGGTCTGTCGCAGGCGACGGGGGACGTAATTTGCACGTTGGACGGCGACGCGACGTACCCCGTCAACGTTATCCCTTATCTTGTAGACGTACTCGTCGCCGACGAGTTGGATTTCATCAGCGCCTGGCGCATCGCCGCCGACTGGCAGGAGAACTTCGATTATATTCTGCGGTACCTCGGCAACCGCATCTTTAACCTAACCATCGTCCTTTTGTATTGGTTCCGAATCCGGGACTCGCAATCCGGGATGTGGTGTTTTAAGCGCGACTTGCTCGGGCAGGTGAACGTGACGTCCGACGGTATGGCTTTCTCGGAGGAGCTGAAGCTCGAGGTCTTCGAGAAACGCCGTCGCCTCCGCGTCCGCGAGGTCCCGGTTCATTTCCACTACGTCAAGCGGCGGGGCGAATCCAAACTATCGCTGTGGCGGGACGGCTCGAGGAACTTCCTTTTCTTGTTCGCCCGGCGGTTTAAAAAACTGTTCGGGGCGTGGCGCGTCGGGCTGCCCATCGCCGACGAGAAGCCGGAACCTCGTATCCCGGAGTAGTTTTAGGATACTCGCGCCCGGTCCCGCGCCGCTTACCATTAATATACGTTTTCTACGGGGGCCGGTTCGCCGGCCCTTTTAATTTATTGACACCCGGGCCGCCGGTATGTTATCGGGAGGGCGGTCGGGAAGGCCCGGCCGACGATGCCGTACGCGGATATCGCATCTCTCTACGCCGACCTTTCCTTGCGCGACCGCCTTTACGCGCGGGTGCGGTATGCTGCGGCGCCGCTCGAGAAGGTCGCCGCGCTTGTGCCGCAGGACGTCGCGAGCGTCGTCGAGCTCGGCTGTTCGGCCGGCGTCTTCGCCAACGTCCTGAAGGCGCGCCGGCCGGAGCTGGATGTCGTGGGCGTCGACGCCGACGACAATAAAATCACGGCGGCCCTTAAAACGGTTCGCGGGCGGGCCGGCATAATATTCGTGCTCGACGACGCGCAGGCGTACGCGGAGAACCGCGGCCCCTTCGACGCCGTCGCCGTCGTGGACATGTTGTACCTTCTCCCCGCGAGTCGTCAGGACGAGCTTATCCGCCTCGCGGCAAGCAGGCTGCGCCCGGGCGGGTGTCTAATAATCAAAGAGATGACGGACCGACCGGTTTGGAAGCGGCGTTGGTGTTACCTTCAGGAGTGGCTCGCGGTGCGCGTCTTCGGCCTGACGAAAGGCGCCGGTATCTTCCTGCGCTCCGGCGGCGACTACCGCGTCGCGATGGAGGGAGCCGGCCTGGCCGTGGAGACGTTCGATTTAACCCGTGGTTACCCGCATCCGCATTTCGCGCTGCGCGGGAGAAAGGCTACTTATGGCTAAAGCGAGAATGCTTTTAACGGCGTTATTAATCGCGGCGGTCGTCGCCCCCGCCGCGGCCGGCCTGTTGGACGCTTTGACCGGGGCGCTTTCATGGACGGTGGAGCTCGCGGTCCTCCTGGCGCAGAAGCAACCGCGGCTGAAGCAGATATACCTATCGCACTTCGGCGCGGACGGCCCGGCCGGGACGCTCCATCCTAACCTGACGATAGCCGCGGACGGTGCGGTGACCGCGGTCGAGATCGAAAGCGATACCATAGGCGACGCTGCTTTCGCCGAGGCGATACGCAAAGAGATCCTTACGTGGGAAATGCCTGGCTCGACGTGGAGTATGGAGCTTGGCTTCGACCTCGAGTTTGATCCGGCGCGGGACCTTTACGGCGTTGATGCCGAGATAGAGAAGTAGCCATGCCGAACTTCGACCTGGACGCGTGGCGTTTAGTCGAGGCCGCGATCCGCCTCGAGGACGGGCGCCAGCGGCGTGCGGGGCTACCGCCCGAGCAGCGCTTCCGCGCGCTCCACCCCGCTTCCGCCGAATTTATTTTCCTGCTGGCGCTTGCGACGCGCGCGCAACGCATAGTGGAAATAGGTACCAGCGCGGGTTATTCGGCGTTGTGGTTGGCGCGGGCGTGCGCGTCGACGGGTGGCTCCCTCGTGACGGTGGAGAGGAATCCCGTTATAGTTGACGTAGCGGCCGACCATTTAAAGTCGGCGGGGGTAGCGGACCTCGTCAATATAAAGGTGGGGGACGCGCGAGAGACGTTAACCACGCTCGACGGGCCGTTCGACCTCGCCTTCGTCGACGGCGAGAAGGACGAGTACGCGGCGTACGGCGAGCTCCTCTGGCCCCGGCTCGCGGCCGGCGCGTCGCTGGTGGCCGACAACGTCCTCTCCCACGCCGACGAGGCGGCGCCCTTCTTGGATTGGCTTCACTCGCGCGCCGACGCGGCGACGACGGTGCTCGAAATCGGCAACGGCCTTTCGTGGACGGTCAAGGGGGTTATGGGGTAGCTGCCAACGGGATAGGGGAATCGGTCTCTTACGCTACGATGGCGCGCCGGCGGCGCGCCTCTCTCTTTAGTTTTCCGCTGGCGTCAACTAACGGACTAATGCGGAGCCCGGCGATACCGCTTGCCTTGACAACTATGTTCGACAGTATTAATATCCGACCATGCTTATCGAGACCCTCCAACTTGGACCGGTCGCTACCAATTGTTATATTTACTCGTCGGACGGCAAACGTGCGGTCGTGATAGACCCGGCGGCGGAAGCCGAGGAAATCGCCGGCCACCTCCGCGCGCTCGAGCTCGAGCCTGTGGCAATAATAAATACCCATGGCCACCTCGACCATACCGGTGCCAACGAAGGTCTCAAGGCGCTGTTGGACGTACCTATATACATAGGTGAAGGGGACGCGCCCTACCTCGGCCCGGGTGCCGAATCCCTTCACCGCCAAGACGCGCTCATCATAGGCCCGGAGGCCGTAGCGCTATTCCAAGAACATTACACCGTGTCGCCGGCGGCGGACGTCCTGTTGCGCGAGGGGGACGAAGTTGCGGAAGCCGGCTTGACGGTCGTAGACACGCCGGGTCATACGGCCGGGAGTATCTCCCTCGTAGGCCGCGGCTTCATATTCAGCGGCGACGCGCTCTTCGCCGGCTCGATAGGCCGGACGGACCTGTGCGGGGGCGACGAACGGACCTTGATATCCTCAGTCAAAACTAAGATCCTTACGTTGCCGGCGAAGACGGAAGTGTTACCCGGCCACGGGCCGGCGACGACGGTGGGTGAAGAGCGGAGCCATAACCCCTTCTTAGCCGTCGGTTAAGCGGGGTTGGGGCGGTTCTTTTGGGCACTACGCGGCCTGTTTCCAAAATCAATCTTGACTTTCTAGGTGCGGTGTGATAGCTTCGACCTCAAGCCGAAGCGCAATTTACCCTTGGGTTCATTACGTTTTACGTTCATTAGCCGATAGGAGAGCGTGATGTACATCGCTAAACGCATGGGCCGGCTCGGTACCGAGACGGCTTTCGAAGTTTTGGCCAAAGCGAAAAAGCTCGAGTGCGATGGGCGCGACATCGTCCATCTTGAGATCGGCGAACCGGACTTCGACACGCCGGTAAACATCCGGGAGGAGGCGAAGAAAGCCCTTGACCAGGGTTGGACCCATTACGGCCCCAGCTCCGGTTTGCCCGAGCACCGCGAGACCATCTCCAAGTATATGAAGCAATATTGGGACCTCGACTACTCGCCGGACGAAATAGTCGTAGTGCCAGGCGCCAAACCGATAATGTTCTTTACGATCTTGGCCTGCGTCGAGGAAGGCGACGAGGTAATATACCCCAACCCCGGGTTCCCCATCTACGAATCCATGATTAATTATATTGGCGCCAAAGCGGTGCCGGTACGTTTGCGCGAGGAGCTCGACTTCCGCCTCGACGTGAACGAGCTGGCGTCGCTCATCACCGATAAGACGCGGATGATCGTCGTCAACTCGCCGCAAAACCCTACCGGCGGCGTGTTGACGAAGGAAGACCTAGGGGCTATCGTAGAACTCGCCGTGAAGCACGACCTGATAGTTCTCTCCGACGAGGTATACGGCCGCACCCTCTACGAGGGCGATCACCGTTCGGTAGCCAGCTTCCCCGGGATGAAGGAACGAACGGTCATCATCGACGGCTACTCCAAGACGTACGCCATGACGGGGTGGCGTCTCGGCTGGGGAGCGATGCCGGCCGACCTCGCGCCGCACATTACGCGCCTCATGACCAATTCGAACTCCTGCACGTGTTCGTTCTCGCAAGTCGCGGGAATGGAGGCTTTAACCGGCCCCCAAGAGGAGGCCGCGAAAATGGTCGAGGCCTTCCGCGAGCGGCGCGACGTCATCGTCAACGGCCTTAACTCACTCCCGGGCATTACGTGCTTGAAGCCCAAGGGCGCGTTCTACGTATTCCCCAATATTACGGGAACCGGCAAGGACGAGAAGTGGCTCGCGGATTACTTCCTCAATGAGGCCGGCGTAGCGTGTCTGGCGGGCACTTCCTTTGGCGAGTACGGCAAAGGTTATATCAGGTTCTCGTACGCCAACTCCGTGGAAAATATCGAGAAGGCGATAGGACGCATGGCCGAAGCGCTAAAGTCGTTGTAAGGGGCGGTATGTCTATGGCGAAGGCGATCAAGCCCCCCCTTTACGACAGACACGTGTCGCTCGGCGCCAAAATGGTCGAGTTCGCCGGGTTCGTTATGCCGGTGCAATACTCGGGCATTATCGACGAGCACGTTACGGTACGCGAAAACGCCGGCATCTTCGACCTGAGTCACATGGGTGAGTTCTACGTCTCCGGCAAGGGCGTACCCTCGGCGTTAGACAAACTCGTCTCGAACAACGTCGGGAAATTGGGCATCGGAAAGGCGTTATATACCCCCATCTGCACTCCCCAGGGCGGCATAGTAGACGATATCCTGGTATACCGCGACGAGGACGAGACGTTCATGCTGGTCGTGAACGCCTCTAACGTCGAAAAGGATTACGGCTGGGTCGTAAGCCACCTCCCCAAGAGCTTGAAGGTCGAAGATAAATCGCTCCAAACGGCGCTGATAGCGATACAGGGGCCGCAGTCGGAAGCGATAATGGCGGAAGCTGTGGCCGAGGATTTAAGCGAACTCCGTTACTACCAGTTTGAATATTCCGTCATCGACGATATACCGGTCCGCGTCTCTCGGACGGGTTACACCGGCGAGGACGGCTTCGAAGTGTACGTGGACGCGGCGAGCGCCGGCGCAGTGTGGGACGCGCTCTTCGACCTCACCGCCGGGATTGGGGGCGTTCCGGTCGGCCTGGGCGCGCGCGATACCCTCCGGCTCGAGATGAAGTACTGCCTTTACGGCAACGACATCGACGAGGGAACGTCGCCGCTCGAAGCGGGTATAGGCTGGACCGTCAAGTTCGATAAGGGCGATTTCATAGGCAAGGACGCCCTGGGCGAACAGAAAAAAGACGGCGTCAAGCGGAAGCTGGCCGGTTTCGTTATGGTGGACGCGGGCATTCCGCGCCACGATTACGCCATCATAGACGCGGATGAAAAAAGCATCGGCCGCGTTACGTCCGGGTCGTATTCCCCCAGCCTGCGCGAGAACATCGGTTTGGGGTACCTAGACTTGCCCTACGACGACGTCGGTACCGAGATACTCGTCGACGTCCGTAAAAAGCCGCGCTTGGCGCGCGTCGTAGAAACGCCTTTTTTGAAGCTAATCGGCGGGAGGTAAAAACCGCTGCCGGAAAGGAGCCGTGGGTGAACCCGGAGGAACTGAATTACAGCGAGACGCATGAGTGGATAAAGATCGACGGCAAAGTCGCTACGCTGGGCCTTACGGACCACGCCCAGTCGGAACTGGGCGACATCGTGTATTTGGAATTACCGGGAGTCGGCGCCGAGGTAACGGCCGGTAGTGAATTCGGCGTCGTGGAATCCGTGAAGGCGGCGTCGGACCTTTACGCTCCCCTTTCCGGGAAGGTCGTCGCAGTAAACGACGCCGCGACCCAGGACCCCGCCCTGGTCAACCGCGATTGTTATGGCGAAGGTTGGCTCGTAAAGGTCGAGTTAAAAGACCCCTCGGAAGTTGAAAACCTCAAAACCGCGGCGGAATATAAAGAATTCATCGGAGCATAATGATTTGTGGCGCGCCGCGCCGGCCGGCCGTAGGCTGGTCGCGCTTCCTCGCCGGCGAGGGGTTGCGGCCCCTCGTTTTATTTAACGGCCGGATGGAGGAACCCGTTGGAGGAGGACGTTAATGCCGTACGTTCCCCACGACGACGAGACCGTAAAGGGGATGCTCGAAGAAATCGGCGTCGGCGCCGTTGACGAGCTTTTCGGGCCGTTGCCCGACGAGCTTCTGCAGGCCGACTTCGACTTGCCGCAGCCTTTGGCTGAGCCGGCGCTCGTCCGCCATATGGCGGCGCTCGCCGACGTGAACCGCACCGACCGACTCTCGTTCCTCGGCGCCGGTTGCTACGATCACTTCGTCCCGGCGGCGGTGCGGCACCTCGCCGGTCAGAGTCAATTCTACACCGCCTACACGCCGTACCAGCCAGAGGTCAGCCAGGGTACGCTGGCGGTCATTTTCGAATTTCAGACGTACGTCGCGGCCCTCGCCGGGATGGAAGTCGCCAACGCGTCGATGTACGACGGTGCGACCGCGGCCGCGGAAGCGGCGCTTATGTGCTTGCGACTGAGGAAAGGACGCTCGCGCGTAGTCTTAGCCCCCAACTTGCACCCGGAGTACCGGCGCGTAGTCGAAACGTATATGGCCAATATCCCCGGCGTCGAGGCGGCGACGTTACCGTGTTGTGCGCCTTACGAACCCGGAGGCACGGTGGACCTCAACCGGCTGACCGGGTCGCTCGGCGACAGCGCTTGCTTCGTAATGCAGTATCCGAACTTCTTCGGATTGGTGGAAACGAAGCTGGCGGAAATAGGCGACGTTTGCCACCGCGAGGGGGCACTCCTCGTCGTGGCCGTGGCGGAGCCGATGGCGTTGGCGGCGCTTTCGCCGCCCGGCAAGTTCGGCGCCGACGTCGTCGTGGGCGAGGGGCAGAGCTTCGGCTTGGCGCCCTCTTTCGGCGGCCCGGGCGTCGGCTTCTTCACTACCCGCCGGGAATTCTTGCGCCAGATGCCCGGGCGCCTTGTCGGCAAGACGGCGGATGTGGAGGGCAAGCCCGGGTACGTCCTGACGCTACAAACCCGCGAACAGCACATACGCCGCGAAAAAGCGACGTCGAATATTTGCACCAACCACGCGTTGGCGGCGACGATATTTACGATCTACCTCTCGCTCGTTGGACGTTCCGGCCTCGCCGCGCTCGCGCGCCAGAACGTCCAGAACGCGGCATACGCTCAATACCGCGCCACCGGGTTGGACGGTTACGAAATGGTCTTCGACGAGCCGACCTTTAACGAGTTCGTGCTCCGGTGCCCGAAGGCCGCCGAGGAAATCCGCGCGGCCTGTTTGAAGAAAGGCGTCGACCCGGGGCTACCGCTCGGCCGCTTCTACCCGGAGTACGACGATTGCCTGCTCGTAACGGTTACGGAGACGAAGACGAAGGCGGATGTCGATCGGTTGTGCGACGTGCTCGCGTTGGCTTAATAAACGTAACCGGCGCGGAGATCGTATTTAAAAAGTGAGAAACGCGACCATAGCGATGGCGGTAATCCTCGCGGCGCTCATAACAGTCGCGATATGACAGGGCGGCGGGTCGCTACAGAAGGGGCTTACCTTCGGCGGCAAGACCTTTCTTAGTACGCTGGCGCTCTTGGTTATCGCTTTCGCCATCGCGCGGTGCCTCTCGACGTTAATAGTACCGCCGCTTGCCGGCCTGTTCGCGTAGGCGGTATTCGGCCGTTGGCTCTAACCGTTCTTTGTGGAGCAGTTCATGAACTACGAATACCGAAACATATTCGAAATACCGCCCGGTCGGGGTTTCGAAGCCGGCGCCGCGGATACCCCCGAGGTTGACCTCGCGGCGTTCTACGCCGAAGAATTCGTGCGAGACGACTTCGGGCCGATGCGCGACGTAGCCACGCCGGAAGTCGTGCGCCACTATACGCGGCTGGCCGCGATGAACTTCGGCGTCGACACCGGCTTCTATCCGCTCGGCTCGTGTACGATGAAGTACAACCCGAAGGTAAACGAGGATGCCGCGGCGCTCCCCGGGTTCGCCGCGCTTCACCCGTACGCGCCGGCTCGGGACGTGCAAGGCGCGCTGCAACTTATCGACGAACTCGAGCGCTACCTCGTCGAGATATGCGGGATGAGCGCGTTCACGCTCGCGCCGGCGGCGGGCGCCCACGGCGAATTGGTGGGGATGTTGCTGACGCGTGCGTACCACCGCAAACGGGGCGACGACGGGCGCAACGTTATGCTGATACCGGACTCCGCGCACGGCACGAACCCGGCTTCGGCCAGGATGGCGGGCTTCGACGTCGTAGCGGTAGCGTCGAGCGCGGACGGCGTAATAGACCTCGACGATCTCAGAACTAAGCTGGACGAAAGCGTCGTCGGCATGATGATAACCAACCCCAATACGCTGGGGTTGTTCGAACCGGACATCTTGAAGGTAGCGGACGCCGTGCACGGTGTCGGCGGCCTGCTGTACTACGACGGCGCCAACCTCAACGCCGTCGTAGGTCGCGCGCGGCCCGGCGATATGGGGTTCGACGTGTGCCACGTCAACCTTCACAAGACCTTCTCGACCCCTCACGGCGGCGGCGGCCCGGGCGCGGGCCCGGTTGGCGTTTGCGATAAGCTTGTGGATTTCCTACCGGTGCCGCGGGTCGTTAAAAAACGACGTAAGTACGAGCTCGATTACGGCGCGCCGGACTCCATAGGCCAAATCCGTTCTTTCACGGGAAACTTCGGCGTTCTTGTGAGGGCGTACGCGTATATACGTCACCTCGGCGCCGCCGGCCTACGCGACGTTTCCGGAGCTGCGGTCCTGAACGCGAACTACCTCCGCGCGAAGGTAGCGAGGTTTATCGAGGTGGCCGGAACGGCGCCGTGCATGCACGAGTTCGTGGCCTCCTCGGCTAAGTTCGGCCGCGGCTCGGCCGGCGACATAGACAAGGGGTTAATCGACGTTGGTTTCCACCCGCCGACGACGTATTTTCCGTTGGTTGTTCCGGAGGCGCTGATGATAGAGCCGACGGAGACGGAAACCAAGGAGACGTTGGATGAGTTCGCCGCGGCGCTCGAGAGAATTGTAACCGACTTGACGGCCGACGGGCATGCGTACGCCGACGCGCCCTTGAATGCGCCGGTGCGACGCCTCGACGAAGCGGCCGCGGCCCGTAACCCGATACTGACCCAAATGATGGCCGAGGAGGGGGGGACGTAAAACGCCGGTGACCGATTGGCGCGGTTACGAGTTGTTGGTGGAGGGCCCGGGCGGGGCCCGCGAGAATATGGCCCGCGACGAAGCGCTGCTGGCGGCGTACCGCGCGGGTGAGGCGCCTCCCACGTGGCGGCTGTATGAATGGCGCGAGGCGGCGGTGACGTACGGCCGCGGCCAGAGGGCGCCGCGGTGGGACGGCGTGGCGGTCGTTCCGCGGGTCAGCGGCGGCGGCCTAGTACCGCACGGCGCCGATTTTACGTATTGCGTAGTGCGCGAGCGGCGACGGGGCTTCGATAACTACGAAGACATCGTCGCCGCGGTTGCGGCGGCGCTTGGGGAGCTGGGCGTAGCGGGTGCGGTATGGCGGGGCGGGCCTACCGGGCGGGCCGATCGGTGTTTCGCTTCTCTTGCGCCGTACGACATACACTTCCGCGGCCGGAAGGTCGTCGGTTGTGCCCAACGGCGTTTCAAAGACGTGGTCCTTCACCACGGCTCGGTCGCCGCGGCGCCGCCCCCGGAAATATTACGCACGCTGGGCCTTTGGGACGATGAACGGACGGCGACGTTGGCGGAGCTTTTGGGACGGCCGGTCGCCTTGGCGGAGTTCGCCCGGGCGCTGGCCGCCGCGACAGGTATGAAACCGGTTTGTGCGGGCGTTGGCCTCGGCCGCACGCGCGAAGAAGCTAACGTTCGTTGCATTAAGGAATAATATGAGAAAAGAAGTTATCGTAGTTTCGGTAGCCTTGGCGTTTTCGTTAGGCATTCTCCTCGCGTGCACGGGGGGACCCCCGGCCGACGAATCGGAAGTGGTCGCTCGCGTGGGGGACGCCGTCCTCACGGCCGACGACCTCGACCGCCTCGACGTCGACCAACGTAAGGTTAAGATGCCCCAGTACCTTACGAAGGAAGAGCTGATGGAGGAATGGATACGGAGCGAAGTGCTATACCAACAGGCTCTCGAGGAAGAGGTCGACAAGGAAAAAGAGTGCGCGTGGCGTCTGCACAATAGCGGCAAGGGTATAGTTATACAGCGCTTTTGGGAGCTGGAAGTCTACGAAAAGTACGCCGACGTGAGCGACGAGGAAGCGCTTAAGTGGTACGAAGAGAACAAGGACGAAAAGTACCGTGCCAGGACCACCGGCGTCTGGCTGCGGCGCATACTATTAAATTCTAAAGAGAGCGTCGACGAGGTGATGCGGCGCCTTGAGGGCGGCGAAGACTTCGTCGGCGTCGCGAGCAGCAAATCGGTCACGCCGGAGAAGTTGGAGGCGGGGAGCCTGGGTTACCGGCGCCTGGAGGACGTGAGCCCGGCGTACCGCGCCGTCGTAGCGAAGACGAAAGTGGGAGGAATCGCAGGGCCTTTCAAACTCGCCGATTTCTACGTTATAATCAAATTGGAAGACCGCGTCGAGGCCGGCGATTACCTTAAGCCCGAAGGCATCGGCATGGAGGTGTTGCGCGACCGGGCGAAGGTCGTGCTGTGGCGGGAGACGGCGAATAGTATCGGTACGGACCTCGAGGCGGCCGCCGACATCGAGCGCCACCCGGAACGCATACGCGAAGAAGCGGTAGATATGGCCTTGGGCGAAGAAGGCTCCAAAGGCGGGAGAGCCGGGGCGAAATAAGTGGACCGGGACTTGGAATCGGTTCAGGAGGCGCGCGACAAGATTAAGGCCGGCAGGCGGGCGGCGGCGGCGTTCGCCACGTTCGACCAGGCCGCGGTCGACCGCGTCGTCGCGGCTATGGCCTGCGCCGCGGAGGGCGCCGCCGAGAACCTTGCGCGTATGGCGGCGGAGGAAACCGGCTTCGGCGTCGTCGAGCATAAGGTGCAGAAGAACCTCTTCGCCGCGCGCGACGTTTACCTATATATAAAAGATTTAAAGACTTGCGACGTTATTGCCGAAGACCCAGCTCGAGGCATCGTCCAAATCGCCGTTCCGGTAGGCGTCATAGCCGGCGTGGCGCCCGTCACGAACCCGACCTCGACCGTTATCTATAAAGCCCTCATCTCGCTGAAGGCGCGCAACGCCGTTGTCTTCTCGCCGCACCCGGGGGCGCTCAACTGCTCCTTGGAGGCGGCGCGCCTGATGGCCCAGGCCGCGGTTTCGGCCGGCGCCCCGGAGGGGGTCGTAGGTTGTTTAACGCAACCTACGGCGGAAGCGGCGCGCGAGATAATGAGCCATCCCGACGTAGATTTGATACTCGCGACCGGCGGGATGGCGATGGTGCGGGCGGCCTATTCTTCCGGGAAGCCTGCCTACGGCGTCGGCCCGGGTAACGTACCGGCGTACGTCGACCGCAGCGCCGACGTCGCCCACGCCGTATCGTGCATAGTCGAGTCGAAGACCTTCGACAACGGCGTGTTCTGCTCGTCGGAGCAGGCGGTGGTATGCGACGCGCCGGTTCGCTCAGCCGCGATCCAGGAATTCGAACGCGCCGGCTGCGTCTTCCTAAACGACGAACAGAAAAGCGCCGTCGCCGCGTTGCTCGACGACAACGGTAAACTCAATAACGCCGTCGTGGGCCAACCCGCGGCGCGCGTCGCGGCGATGGCGGGGATCGACGTGCCGGCCGACGCGAAGATACTGATAGGTTTCGAGGACCGCGTGGGTCGGAACGTGCCGTTTTCCTGGGAGAAGATTTCGCCGGTGCTCGCGTGGTACGACGTCCCGGATTGGGTAAATGGGTGCGAGCGTTGCCTGGAAATTCTGGCCAACGGCGGCATGGGCCATACGCTGGCCATCCACGCGCGCGACGAGCAAGTCATTCGCGAGTTCGGCCTCCGCAAGCCGGTGTTCCGCGTCGTCGTCAATACGCCGGCGTCGCAGGGGGCCATAGGGTTGACTACCAACTTGGCGCCCGCCTTGACGCTCGGCTGCGGTACGCTCGGCGGGAATATTACGTCCGACAATATAACGCCGATGCACCTCCTACATATTAAGAGGGTAGCCGCGGGCCGCGCCGAAGCCGAGGCGGGGCTGGCCGAATTAAGTCCTGCCGGTGCGGCGGAGGGCGACCGTAAATCTTTCGGCGGCGTTGGCCCGGACCTCGTCGAGCGGGTGGTCGAAGAGGTTTTGCGCGAATTGAAGCGAGGGGGGAGCTAAGTGGTTCTCGCGGTCCGGCGTGTGGTAAACGCGTTTCGGCGACGGCCGCTGGATTTGCATATCTTTTGCCTGGTCCTTTTCGTGGTGGGTGCCGTCTTCGTATTCGGTTATCAGTTTAAGGTATTTTGGGACGTCGTAATTACGGACCGCATGCCGCTGGAGGGGACGCCCGTATTCCAGGCGTTGACCGGAATGACCCTTTTGACGGACCTGCTGTGGTCGCCTTTTCTGGTCGCGGCCGCCGTCGGCATCTGGGCCTATCGCGACTGGGGACGGCGTCTGGGGTTCATCGTCGGCGGCATCTTGGCGTATATGGGGATGCAGGGATTGTTGTTTTTCCCTCTCGCGCGGCGATACGGCGTGGACGCGGTCGAGGATTTTACGAGATATTACGATTTTACCGCGTATATGGCATTTTATACGATTTACGCCGTAGTGGGTTTTGCGATGATTTTTTATTTATGGTTTCGAAAGGTGCGGTTCCGCGAGATACTGGATTAATAGGTTTTAATAATTCGGTGAACGTAGGCAACCTATTTTCACCTCGACGCGAAAGGAGCGAGGATGCCTGCCAGAACGGAGATGGCTCTCGGGATGATCGAGACCCGCGGTGTGGTGGCGGCGATCGAAGCGGCGGACGCGATGGTGAAGGCTGCAAGCGTGCGGCTCATGGATAAGGTTCGCGTCGGCGGAGGCCTCGTGAGCGTGATGGTCCGCGGCGAGACCGGGGCCGTGAAGGCCGCGACCGAAGCGGGCGCCGCAGCCGCCGCCAAGATCGGCGAACTCGTCTCGGTCCATGTAATCCCGCGCCCGGACGACGCGGTAGAGTTTATATTGCCGGAGGAAGTCCTACCGGCCAAGAAGGCGTAATTCAGGATAAAGGTTCATGGCCGCCGACGATCAAGAGGCTTTGGTCCGGGCGGCGACCTCGGTGGTTTTAGCTCGATTGCGAGCCGACGCCGTCCGGACGTTCGAAGCGCAGGTGGGCGTTTCCGCCCGACACGTACACTTGACGCCCGGGGACCTCGCAACGCTCTTCGGCGCGGGCGCGGAACTATCCGTACGTGCGCCTCTCGTCCAGCCGGGCCAATTCAGCGCCGGCGAGGTCGTCACCGTCGCGGGGCTACGCGCTTCCGTCCCCAACGTACGCGTCGTGGGGCCTACGCGCCCGGAGACGGTGGTGGAGTTGCTGGCCAGCGACCTGGAAACGCTAGGCGCGCCCGGCGACGTACGCGCCGGCGAACGCTTTGCCGTCGTCCTGGCCGGGCCGGCGGGCGTGGTCCGCCTACCGGAAGGAGGCGTGGTCGCGCGGCGGCATTTACACGCCACGCCCGCCGACGCCGAACGTTACGGCTTCGTCGACGGCGCCGACGTCTCGGCCGTAATGGGCACGCCGTTGCGGCGAGTTACCTTCGACGACGTTTTGGTGAGGGTGAGCGAAAACGCCGCGTTGGAGCTACACGTTGACCGGGACGAGGCGAACGCCTGCGGCGCCAGTACGGGTGACGTGGCGACGGTCGTAGTCGGAAACCCTCCGGCGCCGCGCACCGCTCGTGAGTCGGCTTCGCGCCGACCCGAGCGGGCGTTGATAACGGAAGAGGATGTAATTGAAGCCTACCGCAAGGGGACGGTGCCGTCGTTGTCCGGGGCGATTCTTACGCCGTACGCGCGGGACGCGGTGCGGAAATACTTCCCAGAGTTGCTCAAAAGTCAATAATAAGTTATAATTAAAAAATGGCGGCAAATCGCGGCGGCTTATAACGATTTTAACGCGGTTCCCTACCGTCTCGTAAGCCGCTTCGTCACCGGGGTAACGATGATATGATGCGTATTGCGGAAGTTGTGGGTAGCGTTTGGGCAACGCGAAAAGTCGAGAGCGTGCGCGCGCTAAAAATGCTCCTCTTGCGGCCGCTCGACGGAGACCTTAAACGGACGGCCGAGCTGTGGGTTGCTGCCGACGTTGTGGACGCCGGCGTCGGCGATCGCGTCGTGGTGGCCGTGGGGCGAGCGGCGCGGCTCGCCGTCGGCGACGACGCCGCGGCCGTCTCGGCGGCCGTTGTGGGCGTCGTAGATTCGGTGGACCTGCCGGCTTGAAACGCTAGGATTACCTCGGAGGTATTTTTTACCGTCGTGGGTATCCAGCGGACTAATAACGCGTCGAAAGGCTTAATTTAGACGCTAATTGTTTTTGTATTTTTCGGTTAAAAGACCGGACCCTACAAAATTATTAAAAGGTGAGGGACAAGATGCTTACGAAAGTTATAATAAAAAAGTTTAAAAGGTTCGAAGATGTGGAAATCGAATTAGGTGATCCTGTCGTTTTCGTTGGCCCTAACGATTCAGGGAAGACTTCTGCATTGCAAGTTTTATCCCTGTGGGAAACGAGCGTTAAAAACTGGCTAAAAAAGAGGGCGAAATCGACGGCGAAAATCAAAACCGGCGTCGCCATTGGTGTTGGCGAACTCATTAGCGTACCAGTGAAAGAAGCGAACCTTTTATGGCGAAATAAATCGGTAAGGGAAGCCCACAAAAATAAAAAGGGAAAATGGATACCGAAAAATCGGTTAATTGAAATTATCGTAGAGGGTATAACGAAAGGTAGTAAGTGGGAATGCGGTATAGAACTTGAGTACCGTGATTCAAAAACGATATATTGCCGACCGTTGCGAAAAGACAAAACGGGTAACGAAAGGATGGAAGTCCCGGAACAAGCCAGCGATATTAGCGTAGCTTATTTATCGCCGATGTCGGGTTTGGCGATTTCTGAAACGAAACTAACTAAAGGTGGAATTAATGTTTTAATCGGCGAAGGCCAAACGGCGCAAGTATTAAGAAATCTATGTTTTGATGTTCTTTATCCCGAGGGCGATATTGAAAACCCCAACGAAGAAAAGTGGGGTAAGTTGGAAGATTCGGTAAGGGAATTATTCGGGGTAACCGTTAATCCCCCAGACTACGATAAAGTCCGGGGCGAAATAAACATGGATTACGTTGACCTCGACGGCGCAACCCTGGACTTGTCGGTGTCGGGTAGGGGTTTCCAGCAGGTATTATTACTGCTGGCTTATATGTTAAGTCACCCGAGTTCGGTCGTCTTGTTCGACGAACCTGATGCACATCTTGAGGTTTTACGGCAAAGAGAAATATACCGCGTATTGCGGGAGGTAGCTTCGGAAAGCGGAAGCCAATTAATAATCGCGACGCATTCAGAAGTTGTTTTAAACGAGGCGGCGGGTAACGATACGGTTGTAGCTTTCTTGGGGCCACCTCACGTTTTGGTTGACGGGGGGTCTCAATTACAAAAAGCGTTATCTTGGATAGGTTTCGACCAATACTACCAAGCCCAAATGAAAAGATGGATTCTATACTGTGAAGGGTCTACGGATTTATCTATACTTCAGGAGTTTTCGAAAATAACGGGCCATCCCGCCGGGAAATATTTAGAAAGGCCGTTCGTAAAATACGTGGGAAACGAACCCCGTGCTGCGCAGAATCATTTTTATGGCTTGAAAGAAGGAGTCCCTGATTTACACGGTATTGCAGTCTACGACCGAATCGTTTTAGACCCGGAGGGCCGGACTGGTTTACAGGAGTTAGTTTGGAGTAGGAACGAGATAGAGAATTACCTTCTCCTCCCAGACGTTTTATATCGTTATGCCGATGACGTTGAATACGAAGATATGTTCGCAGAACCGATTAGAGAAAAGCGGCATACTGCAATGGAAACCGCTATCCAAAAAGTAGTACCGCCGTACGTATTCGATTCTGAAGATGACGATTTCTGGTTTAACGAAAAAATAACCGACCGCTTTTTAGATAGGGTTTTCGAATATTACTTTAAAGAATTGGATATTCCTGTAGAATTGAGGAAAGGCCAATATTACTTATTGGTTAGGTATATGGAGGCCGCTGAGGTCGATAAAGAAATTATTAAGGTTTTAGACGCGATTTTGCTTACGGCAAAAAAAGCCGAAGGGTAATTCGGTAATATAAAATAATGAGCTTCGTCGAAACGGTCAGAGAAGCGGGGATACTAGGGGCGGGCGGCGCCGGCTTCCCCGCCCACGTGAAGTATAGACGCCGGGCGGATATTATCATTATCAACGGCGCCGAGTGTGAGCCGCTTTCCAGTAAAGATGAAACCATCCTTAGAAATAGGGCCGCGGATATAGTATTGGGTGCCGCGGCGCTACGCGACGAGCTCGGCGCCGAAGAAGTCGTGCTTGCGGTTAAGGAAACGCGCGCCCGCGAGCTCGCCGCCTTATACGGAGGCGTAAAGGTCCATCCTCTCGCGGAGACCTATCCCGCCGGCGACGAAGCTTTGCTCGTATACGACGTTTCCGGCCGGCGCGTGCCGGCGGCCGGCGTTCCGCCGGACGTCGGCGTCGTGGTATCGAACGCGGAGACGGTGCTCAACGTCGCCCGGGCGACGCGCGGAAAGCGCGCGGAGACCACTTGGCTGGCGGTGGCGGGCGCGGTGGCGGAACCTTTCGTCGCGGAGGCGCCGTTGGGTGCGACGGCGTCCTTTTTACTCGAGGAGGCGGGCGGTGCCACGGCGCCCGATTACGTCGTATTCGACGGCGGCCCCATGATGGGCGAGGAGATAGACGCCGAGCAATACGGCGTAAAGTTAACGACCGGCGTTATAATGGTTTTACCGAAAGGCCACCCCGTCGTCGTTCGGGCGCGCCTGCCGCTGCAGCACGTTAGGACCGTAGCCGGCAGCGCCTGTACGCAGTGCCGCGACTGCACCGAACTTTGTCCGCGGTACCTCCTGGGGTACGACGTTACGCCTCACCTCTCTATGAGGCGTTTCTTTACGTGGGGAGAGGAGGCGGAGCCTTCGTTCTTCGCCAATGCCGCGGGGTGTACCGGTTGCGGCCTGTGCGAGCTTTACGCGTGCCCCATGGCCATATCGCCGCGCCGCGTACAGAACCATCTCCGCGGGCGCCTTCGAGACGCGGAGAAAGCGGAAGGCTTGGGGCAGGTCCACGCGGATCGCCCCGGCCGCAACGTACCGGCGAGCCGTTTGAAGAAGCGCATAGACGTGGCGGCTTACGACCGCCCCGCGCCGTCGCGCAATCTACGAACCGAACCGCGGTGCGTAATAATAAACGTTACGCAGCCCTACGCTCCAACGCCGACCATCCTCGTGAAAGAAGGGGACCGCGTGGACGTTGGGCAAAAGATAGCGGCGCCGGGGGCGGGCGATGATTTTGGCGTGCCGGTTTACGCGAGCGTCGCCGGTCGGGTGGCGACGGCCGACGCGAAGAGAGTAGTAATAGACAGGACACAGGCCGCGTAACGCGCCCGGCGGTTAAGGAGATGTTCTATATGTGGAGGAAAACGGCCGTGTTAATTGTCGCGCTGGCCGCGGCCGCGGCGGGTTACGAAAAACCCGACCTCGAGAAAGCGGATATCGACCCCGAAGACCTGGCGAGATTTAAAGAAGCGTACACCTTTTATCTGGATGGTGTCGGGTTTGAGAAGGATGCGTCGTGGGTATCGGCGAGCCAGGCTTATCGCAAGGCGGTTGAGATTTACCACAATTACCCGGACGCTCTGTACGGCCTCGGCCGGATGGCGTTGCGACTCGGTCGTTTGGACGAAGCGGAAGACGTGCTTCGCGAGGCGCTTACGTTGAAACCGGAGTTACACCGGGCTCACACCGAATTGGGGAGCGTCCATTACCGGCGCGGCGATTACAATAAGGCGGCGTTGGAATATAAAGACGCCCTTAAACACGACGCCGACGACGCCGTAGCGCGTTATAATCTGGGGAACGCTTACCGTAATCTCGATAAACCGAAAGACGCGGTGAAGGAGTACGAAAAAGTGCTCGCGCTCGACCCGGACTACGTGGATTGTTACTACAATATGGCGCTGGCGTACGAGGATATGGGGAAGGTCGAAGAAGCGGTTACGGCTTACGATACGTTTATAGAAGCCGCGGCCGACGACCCTAACCAATTGGAATGGGTCAACCGCGCCAAGGAATACAGAAAAATTTTAAGAGAGGGGAAGAAGGACGAGTAGTTGGCGGCGCGCGAAGAGGCCATAGGCTTAGTAGAGTTCTCGTCCATCGCCCGCGGCATCGAGGCGGTGGACGCGATGGTTAAGGAAGCCGAGGTGCGGCTCCTGGCGTCGCGGACGTCGTGCTCCGGGAAGTATATAGGGCTCGTCGCGGGGGCCGTGGCCGCGGTGAAATCGGCGGTCGCCGCGGGCAAGGAAATGGGGCGAGGGCATTACGTCGACGACTTCGTAATCCCTAACGTTCACGAGCAAGTTATGGCGGCCGCGGCCGGGACGGTGGTCGTGCCCGAGAAGGCCGCGTTGGGGGTCGTGGAGACGTTCTCTCTAGCCTCCTCGCTGTTGGCCGCGGACGCCGCGGTGAAAGCGGCGCCGGTCACGCTCGTCGAAATTAGGCTCGGGACCGGCATCGGCGGAAAAGGTTTCGTGACCATGGTGGGGGAGACGGCGGCCGTAGCTGCGGCGGTAGCGGCGGGCGCCGCGGAAGCGGCGAAGCGCGGCCTGCTCGTCGCGACCGCCGTTATTCCCGCCCCTTACCAGGAAGTTTTCGATAAACTTATCTAGGTCGTAGGGCGGCCGAATTCGATATGGTGGTTAAAGAGATAATAAATGTTAGGGGCAAACACCTCGGTTACTTCGAGGCGTGGTGTAAAGCGTGCGGCATATGCATCGCGCTATGCCCTAAACACGTGTTCGATACCGGAACCGACGGCAAGCCGATAGTTGCGCGGCCGCAGGACTGCATCAACTGCGGCACGTGCGAAATAATGTGTCCCGATTTCGCCATCGGGTGGTTCGAAGACCCGCTGCACGACGAGGAGTTGAAGGAGGCGCATAAGCGCAGCACCGAAGACGAGTGGGCTAAAAATAAATAAAGCGTCCCCGTTTTAGCGTGTTGGCGAGCGGCGAAGGAAGTGAACCGTATATAGATGGTTTTGATGCAAGGCAACGAAGCGATTACCCGGGGAGCGCTCGACGCCGGCGTGCGGTTTTTCGCTGGTTACCCAATTACGCCTTCTACCGAAATTGCCGAGATAATGTCGGTGGAGCTTCCGAAGGTGGGCGGTAAGTTCCTCCAGATGGAGGACGAGATCGGCTCGCTGGCCGCGGTCATCGGTGCGTCGCTCACCGGATTGAAGGCGATGACGGCTACCAGCGGCCCCGGCTTCTCGCTTATGCAGGAGAACCTCGGCTACGCCTACATGACCGAAGTCCCGTGTCTGGTCGTCAACGTTATGCGCGGCGGCCCGAGTACCGGCCTGCCCACCCATCCCTCCCAGGGCGACGTCATGCAGGCGCGCTGGGGTACGCACGGCGACCATCCGGCTATCGTCCTGGCGCCGTCGTCGGTCCTCGATTGTTACGTTTTGACGGTGCGGGCGATTAACCTGGCCGAGAGATTCCGGACGCCGGTAATCCTCTTGCCTGACGAAGTCGTGGCGCATATGCGCGAGGACGTAACGCTGCCGGAGAAGGTCGACGTCGTGGACCGCGAAGCGCCCCACGTCCCGCCCGAGTGGTACTACCCGTACGACGATTCCACCACCGACGTCGCGCCCCTCGCGCCCTTCGGCACCGGCTTCCGCTTCCACGTCACGGGCCTTACGCACGACCGCGCCGGCTTCGCCACCACCGTTCCGGCCGAGGTAGACCGCGCCGTTCGCAACCTCAAGCGCAAGATGGACCGGTTCCGGCTTGAGATAATACAAGTGGAACGAGTGCATTTAGCGGACGCCGAAGTAGTCGTAGCGGCTTACGGTATTTGCGCGCGGTCCGCCGAAGCCGCGGTAATGCAGGCTCGCGCCCAAGGCTACCGCGCCGGTTTCGTAAACATGAAGACGATCTGGCCTTTCTGTTTTAAATTGGTGGAGCGGGTCGCAGAATCGGCCAAGGCTATCATTGTACCGGAGATGAACCTGGGGCAGCTGGTCCGCGAGTTCGACCGCGCCGTCTGCGGCCGTACCCAGGTAGTGCCCATCAGCCGCGTGGACGGCGAGGCCATCACCCCGCGTCAGATCCTGGACGTAATCGCCGAGCTCGCCCGGCCGGGAGGAACGGCTTAGTGGAGAAACCGCGCGAATTTAACCCTTCGGAGCTGATGCATGAATACTTGCGTCAGAAGAAAAAGTTCCCGCACATCTGGTGCTCGGGCTGCGGTATCGGTACCACCATGGGCGCCGTAATCCGCGCTATCGCCGGCTGCGAGCTCGACCGTGACCGCGTCGTTATGGTCTCGGGCATAGGGTGCAGTTCCCGCATGCCCACTTATGTCGACTTCAACACGTTGCATACCACGCACGGCCGCCCGATCGCGTTCGCCACCGGAATCAAACTGGCTCGCCCGGAGCTGGAAGTAATCGTTGTTACAGGCGACGGCGACGTCGCCGCCATCGGCGGCAATCATTTGATCCACGCCTGTCGCCGGAACATTAACTTGACCGTTGTATGCATAAATAATAGCATCTACGGCATGACCGGGGGGCAGGCGTCGCCGACGACGCCCCAGGGAAAAATCGCGTCCACCGCCCGCTACGGCGACTTCGAGCGCGCGTTCGACCTCTGCGACCTTACCGCCGGCGCCGGGGCGGCCTTCGTTGCGCGGGGCGCCGTCTACTACGCCCGCCAGATCGAGAAGCTCGTGGTGCAAGCATTACGCAAGAAGGGGTTCGCCTTCGTCGAGGTAGTATCGCAGTGCCCGACGTATTACGGCCGGTTCAACAAGTTTAAGTCGCCGGTGGAGATGTTATATTGGCAACGGGATAATACGGTGAACGTCAAGGCCGCGGCCAAGACGAAACCGGAGGAATTGGAAGGGAAATTACTCACCGGCGTCTTGGCGGACCGCGACTACCCGGAGTTCACCGAATTGTACGATAAGTTGATAGCCGACCTAGCCGCGGGGGAGAAATGATGATTGTCGTGAGATTCGCCGGCTACGGGGGCCAGGGCTTGTTGACGGCGGGTTTGATACTCGCCGACGCCGCGGCCGTATTCGACAAAAAGAAAGTTATCCAGACCCAAAGTTACGGCGCTGAAGCTCGGGGCGGTGCCAGCCGGTCCGACGTCATCATATCCGACGAGGACATCGTCTTCCCCAAGCCGGACCACCTCGACATCCTCGTGGCTATGAACCAGCTCTCGGTGGATAAGTACTCCGCCTCGTTGGCGGATGGGGGTACGTTGATCGCGGACGCGACGTTCGTAACGATGGTAACGTTCCCCGACTTCTACTCCATACCGTTCACCAAAATCGCCAGAGAGCGGTTGGGTCGCGAAATCGTGGCCAACGTCGTGGCGTTGGGGGCGTTGGTGGAACTCAAAGGCGTGGTATCGAAGAAAGCCGCGGCCGGGGCGCTGGAGCAGCGGATACCCCAAGCGGCGCTGGACGTGAACCGCAAAGCCTTGGAAGAAGGTTTCAAGGCGGCCCGCGAAGCCGCGTCCGCCCGCGAGAAAGCGGTAGCCGACTACGACATCGTATAACGCGAGAGGTTTATGGAAAAGACGCTCTTCATGGTTAAGCCCGACGCCGTAGCGCGCGGCCTGGTAGGCGAAATCGTCGCCGTTATGGAGCGCGAAGGGTTTGAAATCGAACGGCTCGAGATGCAGCGCTTCGGGCGCGCGAGAGCCGAAGCCTTCTACGACGTACACCGCGATAAACCTTTTTTCGCGAGTTTAATAGAGTACATTACGTCCGGCCCGGTCGTAGCGATGGTCCTCGCCGGCGATTCTACCATTACCCGGGTGCGGGAGTTAATGGGCGCGACGGACCCGGCGCAGGCCGCTTCGGGGACCATGCGGCGTAAGTACGGCGAGTCCGTCGAACGCAACGCCGTCCATGGCTCGGACAGCCCAATCTCGGCGGCGCACGAAATAGCCGTCGTCTTTGGAGCGTCGTGAGCGTAGGAGCGTCGCGTTGGAACGTCCCGAACGTGCTCACGCTCGCGCGGCTGCCGTTGGCGGCAGTGGGCGCCTATTTCCTGTGGCATAAAGAATTTATCGGCGTCGCGGTCGGCTTCCTCGTCGCCGCGGCGTTGACCGATATCCTGGACGGCCTCGTCGCCCGGGCGTTGGGCCAGATAACGGACTTCGGTAAAAAGCTGGACCCGGTAGTGGACAAGGTCGCCATCGCCGGCGTCGGCCTGATTCTGGTATTGAAGTACGGCGTACCGTGGTGGATCTTCGCCGCGGTCGTGGCACGCGACGTCGCTATTATTATTTCGGCGTGGCTAGTGATTTCCCGCAAGCGCGTCGTCATACTGGCGAATTTTTGGGGCAAGGCCGCGGCCTTGCTCATGGTTTGCTACTGCGTCGCGGCCGTGCTGTCCGCGCCGTGGTGGCTTACGACGTTATTGTTGTGGCTCGTCGTCGCGGCGATAATAATTTCGTCGGCGTCGTACGGGTACGATTTTTATCGGGCTTTGTCCGGAAAGCGCGCAACTCCGATTTAACGCCCCTTTGTAAGAACCGTTCTTTTAAAAGAGTGGAGTCGTAAATGGCCTACAAGATTCTTGCTCGCGACGATATCACGTCGGAATCGGTACGCATGGTGGTCGCGGCGCCCCACATAGCCCGGAAATGCGAACCGGGCCAATTCATAATCCTGCGGTTGGACGGCAAGGGCGAGAGAATCCCGCTCACCATCGCCGATTTCGACCGCGACGCGGGAACAGTTACCATTATATTCCAAAAAGTCGGAAAGACGACGTACCACCTGGCGACGTTCCGGGAGGGCGACGAGATATCCGATTTCGTCGGCCCGCTCGGTCGACATTTGGACCTGGGCCGGTTGGGGACCGTAGCCTGCTTGGGCGGCGGCCTCGGCGTCGCGCCTATTTACCCGAAGGTCCGGGCGCTCAAGGCCGGCGGCAACTACGTCGTATCCATTATCGGCGCCCGCCGCAAAGACCTCGTCATTCTCGAGGAAGAGATGCGGGCCCACAGCGACGAGCTCTTCGTGACGACGGACGACGGCTCGTACGGCCTACGCGGTTTCGTAACGGACCAGTTGAAATTGCTTCTCGACGAAGGCCGAAAATTCGATACCTGCCTGGCGGTAGGGCCCATACCGATGATGGAAGCGGTGTGTAGACTTACGGCCCAACACGACCTGCCCACGTTGGTAAGCTTGGATACGATTATGGTGGACGGGACCGGAATGTGCGGTTCGTGCCGCGTTACGGTGGGCGGCGAGACTAAGTTTACGTGCGTAGACGGGCCCGTCTTCGACGGGCACAACGTCGATTGGGTAGAGACGAAAAGGCGCCAGTGCCGTTACGTCCCCCAGGAAAAACAAGCCCTCGAGCGTTTCGAGAAGGACCGAGGTTCGAAGTAATGGCCGGAAACGGGAACAACGAAAAACCTGCCAAGAAGAAGGTAGTCGAGAAGAAATATCCTATGTCGGAACAGCCGCCGGCCGAACGTATTCGCAATTTTAACGAGGTGCCCTACGGGTACGACGTAGAAACGGCAGTCGAAGAAGCGCGTCGGTGCCTACAGTGTAAAAAGCCCGTGTGCATCGACGGGTGCCCCGTTGAAATTGACATACCGGGTTTCATCGAGGCCATCGCGGAGGAGGATTTCGCCGAAGCTATCAGGGTAATGAAGTCGTTCAACAACCTTCCCGCAGTGTGCGGCCGGGTATGCCCGCAGGAGGACCAGTGCGAGAAGGTATGCGTCCTCGCCAAGAAGTTCGAGTCGGTCGCCATAGGCCGCCTGGAGCGCTTCATCGCCGACTACGATTACGAACACGGCGTAGCGCCTCCCACCGAGATCGCACCAACCAAGGGCAAGAAAGTTGCAATCGTAGGCTCGGGGCCGGCGGGCCTTACCGCCGCGGGCGACCTCGCGCGGATGGGTTACGACGTCACGTTGTACGAGGCGTTCCACGCTGCCGGCGGCGTCCTTCGATATGGCATCCCCGAGTTCCGTCTTCCCAAGGCTATCCTCGACCAGGAAGTCGATTACGTTAAGAGCCTGGGCGTTAAGGTCGAGTGTAACATGGTAATCGGTAAAGTATTCACAATTAAAGAGTTGTTAGGGGAGTTAGAATTCGAGGCGGCGTTCATAGGTACCGGCGCGGGCCTGCCGCGCTGGATGAAAGTCCCCGGCGAGAATTTGATAGGGGTTTACTCCGCCAACGAGTGGCTTACGCGGATAAATTTGATGCGGGCCTTCGAGTTTCCGGAATACGACACGCCGATATGGGCCGGTAAGAACGTAGCCGTCATCGGCGGCGGCAACACGGCTATGGATTCCGTGCGGACGGCGCTTCGGATGGGTGCCGAGACGGCCAAGATATACTACCGACGCGGCGAGAAAGAGATGCCGGCGCGTATAGAGGAAATCCACCACGCCCGCGAGGAGGGCGTACAATTCGACTTCCTCGTGGCGCCCGACCGCGTCCTGGGTACCGACGACGGCTGGGTGCGCGGCATGGAACTTTGCCGGATGGAGCTCGGCGAACCTGACGAGAGCGGCCGCCGCCGCCCCGTGCGGTGCGAAGGGTCCCAATTCGAGGTGGAGTGTGACATGGTCGTCGTCGCCGTGGGAACGTACCCCAACCCCATTATCCCTGAGACGACTCCCGAACTCGAGCTGACGAAATGGGGTACCATAAAAGTTGACGAGGAAACGGGTATGACGAGCGTCCAGGGCGTCTTCGCCGGCGGCGATATCGTAACCGGCGGCGCGACCGTAATATCGGCTATGGGTGCCGGTAAACGGGCGGCGCGAGGTATCGACGCGTACCTTACCGATAAATAGAAAGGGCGGTCGGTGGGAGGGGCGTTAAAAAGCCTCCTCTGGGATCTCGTTCGCGGCCTGGAGTCGTTCTTCTTCCCGTCGCGTTGCCGGGCGTGCGGCGTCGAGCTCGACGGCCCCGCCCGGCTTTTGTGTGGGACGTGTCGGGATGAAATGACGGCGCCGCTCCCGGGCGGTTGGCGGGAGGCGTGTCTTCTCGGCGGCGACGGGCCGCGGTTCGCACGGTGCCCGTACGACGGGCCGGCGGGTGAGGCCGTGCGCCTCCTTAAGTTCGGCGGCAAGATGAGGATGGCGCCGCTGCTTGCGGAGGCGATTCGGCCGCTGGCCGCGACTCTTAAAGAACATTACCGCTTGGATGCGTTGGTCTCGGTTCCCCTCCACCCGCGCCGGCTGCGGGAACGCCGTTTCAACCAGGCCGAGGAAATCGCAAGCCTCGTAGCTACCGCGACGGGTTTGGAATTCCGGCGTCGCGGCCTGGCCCGGACGAAGTATACAAGGCCGCAAGTGGAACTTACGGGGGAGGAGCGGCTTGTTAACGTCTGCGGCGCTTTCGCCGCGCGCGAGGATTTTTCCGGGAGGCGCGTTTTGTTGCTCGACGACGTCATAACGACCGGCGCGACGGTACGCGAGTGCGCGGCCGTTCTGCGTAACGCGGGGGCCGACGGCGCCGTAGCTTTGGCCGTAGCCGGTGCCGGCTTGTAGGGTATCGTCTTCCGTATGGATGCGAAAAAATTCTCCGTTTGGCTTAGCGTAGCCGTCTTGCTGGTGGCGTGTCTAGCCGGCTCTTGTCTGCTTGCCGGCCTGAGTTTTTCGCCGCTCGGTAGGGAGTTTTGGGGCGACGCCCGGCGCGAAGCCGGCAAAATAGGCCGCGAAGAGGATAAGCTACCGGTCAACGAGGCCTACCGATTGTCGCTCGACGAAAATGGGACCGTTCATTTCTACGGCCGCGGCCTCGAGATAACGCTGCCGCTCGGCTACGAGGTCAAAACGCCTGAAGAACGTTCCGCGGAGGCGCCGCCCTTCGAGTATTTCTTGGAGAGCGCGGACGGTAGTAAGCAAATCCGCCTCCGCCGCGAAGCGGAAGTCCCGGGCCAATATTTCTGGTACGGCGGCGACCGCAAGTTGTTGTTTGCGCACGCAAAGGCTTACGCCGAACGGATAACGGATAAGGCTGCGCTCGAGGCGACGCCGCTGGCGTACGTCGCGCCTTCGCGCCTCGAGGCGAACCTTGCCGACGTCGGCGTCGAGGGTTGTTACCGTTATACCGCCGCCGAGCGCGAGCGCCAGGGGTACGACGGCGAGTACTTCGTCTTCGTAGGCCGTGGGTACGACAACGTCGTATTGATGTCCGTCGCGTTCGAACCTTTCAAACGCGAGGGTGCATTATTAAAAGGGCGCGAGCTCGCCGCGGCGTTGAGTTATAATTAAGATTAGGCGGGTTTAGCGACGGCGGGGGTACCGTCGTCGAAGTTTTGCGGGTCCCGTAAACGCCGGCTAGGTGGGCGGTTGGGTAGAGTACGTAGGTTTCCGCGTTAGGCAAGAGGCAGATAATTATGGCGGTTGGCGTCCGGGTTAGGGTTTTGGGATGCGCGGTCGCCGTTTTCGCTGCGGCGTTGATCGCGTACGTATATCGCTTATGCCCGGTAGTAGGCGGGTCCGATTTAGGCGAGTTTGTGGTAATGCCCGGTTTCCTGGCGCCCGGCCATTACCCGGGGTATCCGTTCCTCAACCAAGTACTTTATTTACCCCACTTGGTCGCCGTTAATCCGGCTTATTTCGCCGGGTTTTTAAACGCGGTATTCGCCGCCGCGGCCGTCGCCGTGTTATGGGCTTCTTGGCGGGTTATATGCGTTCGTCCCGCGGTCGGAGTGCCGCTGGCGCTGGCGTTCGCGTTAACGCCGGCATATTGGGGTACGGCCGCTGCCGGCGCGGAAGCGTTTGGCCTCGAGGCGCTCGCGGCCGCGGTATTACTATACTTATTGTTTGAAGGTATAATTAAAAAGGATCCCCGGTACTTCTTAGTAGCGGTTTTTGTATTTACGTTGTCGCTGGGAAACCGGGTTTCTTTTGCCCTGTTCGCGCCGTTACTCGCGGCCGTATTTATATTAACCGGAAAGCGCGGGGCCGCCGCGGCGACGTGCGTTTTCTTATTAGGCATTTCGGTTTATATTCATTTCGTTTTAAGGAACGATTATTTCGGGGACCAGTACGGGCAAACGCGTTTAATCACGTGGGGCCGGGTGTACAACGAGTTATTTAAAATCTGGCGCTACGATTTCTTTACTACCGGCTTCGGCGAGGCGAAAAGTTTAAGTAAAGACGTTTTGGGTGGATTAATCTTCCAGATGAAGTACGGCCTACTCCTATTGGTCCCCGCGGGCGTGGCCGCCTTTATCGTCCAGGGCAGGAAGTGGGGGTTGATCGCAGGGGCGCTCGCGGTCACAACCGCTGGGTTCCTCTGGGCGTACGTCGCCTACCCCTACGCTTCCGACGAGCCATATTTAATTATACCGCTGGTTCTATTTTTTACGTTTGCGGCCCAAGGAGCCGAATGGATAACGAAGGCTATTACCGGGCGGTGGTGGGGGGCCCGTGTAATAGTCCCGTTGGTTCTTTTTATAATGCCACTATATTATCTGGTTAAAAACTGCGAAGCGGTCGACCACACGAACGACGTAAGTTTCGATTGTTTAGCCCGAGAAACTTATAAAATTATGCCGTACGAGGCCGCGGTTCTGGCAGAGCACCACGTTTTAATGCCGGTAGTCTACTATCGTTCCGTACTGGATTACCGGCAGGACGTCGGCTTATATTCCGTAACCTTGGATTCGTGGGAGGAAGCGCCGGCCCGCCTATGGGCGGGGGACCTTTACCATTTCGACGAAATAGGGTCGAACCGTCCCCGCTGGACGCCGGAACGGGCGGCGTATTTCATAAACGAATGGCCGAGTATAGACTTCCGGCCGGGTTTACGCCGGGAGTCGGTTCCGGGGGAATTCCTGGCGCGGGCAATTACGTCACTACCTCCCGGCGGCCGGTTCTGCGCGGTTATCGGTGACGCAGTTCCTTTTACGGTCGCGCGCCGGGTAAATATTTGGGGGTGGCAAACGTACTATTGGCGTCAAACGGGCACCGATTTCCCGCTCGAACGCAGAACCGGTACCTGCGTTTTTTTGGCAGGGAGGAGGAAGAAAAACGGCGTGGGAGTTTACGCCGCGGCGAAATGGGGCGCGTGCGCCGGGGGGTTTGTTTGCCCCGATAAGTTAGCGCCTCCTCCGACGTCCGTTATCGGATTCGGGTGCGACGGCGACGCTCCCTACGGCCTTGACGGGTTACACGTGGAGATAGGTGAAGACGTATACTCCATTCGGAGTTCTGGTATAATATTCGTACCGTTAACTTCCGACTGGCGAGCCGCGGATGGACCTTTGTATTATTCTCACCATGGATTAGGGCCGTTCTATATTTTCGAGATACTCCGTCCGTGGGATTCCGACGAAGGGAAATGAGTAGCAAGAGAGTCGACTGGACCGACGAGCGCCACCGCCGCATCATCGAGGAGAGCGGCGATCTTTATAAGACGAGCTCGAGCATTTTTTATTCGATTCGCGGGCGGAAGCCTGCGTAAATTTGTGCGTTGCGCGTAACCGACGGTTTTGATATATTCCGGGACTTGAAGAGGAATACTACCTTTTACCGAAGGAGGCGCTTTATATGGCGATTAAGATAGGTATCAACGGCTTCGGCCGGATAGGCCGGCAGGTCTTCCGCATTATGGCCGAGCGCGGCGGCTTCGACGTCGTCGCCGTCAACGACCTCACCGACGCGGCGACGCTGGCGCACCTATTGAAGTACGACTCGGTTCACGGCCGCTTCGACGCCGACGTCGCGGTGGACGGCGACGACATCGTCGTCGACGGCGACCGCCTTAAAGTGCTGGCCGAGAAGGACCCGGCGAAGTTGCCTTGGGGCGAGCTGGGCGCCGAGGTAGTGATCGAATCTACGGGTAAATTCCGCGACCGCGACGGCGTGTCGAAGCACCTCGCCGGCGGCGCCAAGCGCGTGCTCATCAGCGCGCCCGGCAAAGACCCCGATTGGACCGTCGTCCTGGGCGTGAACGGCGACGACTACGACCCGGAGAAGCATTTCATCATCTCCAACGCGAGCTGTACCACCAACTGCCTGGCGCCGGTCGCCAAGGTTCTTCTGGACAACTTCGGCATCCAGTCCGGTATAATGACCACCATCCACGCGTATACCAGCGACCAGCGGCTCCTGGACTACCCGCACAAGGACCTCCGGCGGGCGCGCGCCGCGGCGGTATCGATGATACCGACGACGACCGGCGCCGCCAAGGCCATCGGCGACGTTATCCCCGAGCTCAAGGGAAAGCTGGACGGCTTCGCCGTTCGCGTGCCGACCCCCAACGTCTCGCTCGTCGATTTGACCGTCGTGGTCGAAAAAGACGCTGACGCCGCCGCGGTCAACGATGCCGTGCGCGCCGCCGCGGCCGGGCCGATGAAGGGCATACTCGAAGTTTCGGACGAGCCGCTGGTATCGATAGATTATAACCACACTTCTGCGTCGGCGACGGTGGACGCGGCGTTGACGAAGGTCATCAACAAGCGCCTCGTCAAGGTAATCGCCTGGTACGACAACGAGTGGGGTTACTCCGCGCGGCTGGTCGACCTGGCCGCCAAAGTAGGGTAGGGACGTTATGGAAGTAAAGACCATAGACGACGTCGACGTCGCCGGCAAGCGCGTGCTGGTACGCGCGGACTTGAACGTGCCGCTGAAGGAAGGGCGGGTGGCGGACGAAACGCGCATCGTGGCGACGCTTCCTACTATCAGAAAACTGGTCGGCGACGGCGCGCGCGTCATAATCTGTTCGCACCTCGGCCGACCCAAGGGCGAGGTCAGGCCGGAGCTTAGCTTGGGGCCCGTCGCCGCGGTTTTGAGCGAGAAATTGGGCCGCGACGCCGCGTTCGTCGAGACGTGCGTCGGCCCGGCGGCGGAGAAAGCGGCGAACCGCCTTGCCGACGGCGACGTCCTTGTGCTCGAGAACACGCGCTTCTGGGCGGGCGAGACCGAGAACGACCATTCCTTCGCCAAGGGCCTTGCGGCGCTCGCGGACGTCTTCGTCGACGACGCCTTCGGAACGGCCCACCGCAAACACGCGTCGAACTACGGCGTCGCCGAGCTCGTCAAGCCGGCGGTTGCCGGCTACCTCTTGACCAAAGAGATTCAGTACTTCGATAGGCTGTTGGAGGACCCGCCGCGGCCGCTGGTGTTCGTGCTCGGGGGAGCTAAGCTAAGCACCAAACTTGCCGTCGTAACCAATATGCTGGGTACGGTGGACCACTTCCTGATCGGCGGCGGCATGGCCTATACCTTCCTTAAGGCGCAAGGCTACGACGTCGGCTCGTCGTTGGTGGAAGATGACTTCCTGGCCGATGCGAAAAAGGTGTTGGATGAGGCCGGCGAGAAAGTCGAGCTGCCGGGCGACCACGTCGTCGCGAGGGCGCTCGACGAACCGGCATCCGCCCGGGCCGTGGACTGTGCCTCCATCCCGGAGGGCTACGTCGGCGCCGACATCGGCTCGGAGACGATCCAGCGGTTTACCGCCGGTACCGTGGACGCCGGGGCGATCTTCTGGAACGGTCCTATGGGCGTATTCGAGGTCCCGGCCTTTGCCGACGGGACGGAAGCTGTCGCCCGGGCGATCGCGGAATCCGGCGCGGTAACCGTCGCGGGGGGCGGCGAGACGGTCCAGGCCGCGCGCCAATTCGGCGTCGCCGACCGCCTTAGCCACATTTCGACCGGTGGCGGCGCGTCGTTGAAGTATTTGGAAGGTAAACCGTTGGCGGCCATAGAGGTCTTAAGCCGGTAATAGCAAAGGAGCGTGAATTCAAACGCCGGCTTTGACGCCGGCTTTTTTTGCCTTATATTATTGTATTAAAAAGGTATTTATGCTACGATTAGTTCAGTAACCGGCCCGAATAGTTTATTCTTTGACCGGCCGGTCTATTTTATGGCGATGGAAGATGATAATAAAGGATTAAGCCGGCGCGAGCGCGAGAAGTTGGCGCGGCGCCGGGAGATATTAGCGGCGGCCCGGAAGGTCTTCGGCGCGCACGGCTACGAGGGCGCCACGCTCGACGAGGTGGCCCGCGAGGCGGAGTTCGCTAAGGGTACGTTGTACAGTTACTTCGACTCGAAGGCCGAGCTCTTCGCCGAACTCGTCGAGTACGAATTCGACGACGTTCTGGCGCGGACGAAGGAAGCGTTGGCGGAGGAAGCGGACGCTACCGCCACGGCTCGAGCGGTTATCCGCGTTTTCCTGGAATTTTTCGAATCGCGCGCCGATTTCTATCGTGCGGCGATGGCGTATCGCGAAACCGGCAAGCCCGAGGTAGTTGAGAGATTGCACGGCGTAGTGATGAAGCGTCTCGGGGAGTTAGGCGATCTCTTGGGGGCGAAGTTCGCGGTCGGAATCCGCGACGGCCTATTAAAGGAATACGACGCGAGGTTCCTCGGGTTCCTGCTTTTAGGTATTGTTCATTATTATTCCGTATATATGCTTCGATACGGAGGCGCCGAAAGGCTTACCGACGGAGCTGATATGTTGTGCGATATTTATCTGGACGGCGTACGGTGGCTACGCCCGGACGCTCCGGAGGAGTAATGAGAGTTTTAAAATTACTGACCTTTTGCGCCGCCTGCGTCGGTTCGGTTGCCTTCGCCGAGGAGGCGCCGTTGAAGCTTTCGCTCGCCGACGCGGTAGAGCGCGCCCTCGAAGTCGACGAGGACTACCTCGGCGCCCAAGAAGACGTCGCCAGGGCGACGGCGCAAATAACCGAGGCTAAGTCGGCCCTATTCCCGCAGGTGACGATCGACGCGTCCGCTACGAAGATCTTCGGCCTGCCGACGTTGATTCTCGAAGAGAACACGTTCGGCGAGGGCTTCCCGTCCGAGGATATCGAGTTCGCCGCGGGGTACAACGAGAATATGAACGTGGGTATTACGGCCACTCAACCTTTATACCAGGGCGGCCGAGCTTGGACCGCGTACGGCGTTTCGAAATCTTATTTCGCGCTGGCCGACGAGCAACTCCGCCAGAAGCATTCGGATACGATTTACAACATAGTCAAGGCGTATTACGACGCCGTCCTTGCCGACGAGGCGGTGGGCGTCGCAGATACCGGCGTAGCCGTCGCTCTCAACCACGTCCAGTCGACGGAAGACCGATACGACGCCGGCCTCGTTTCCGAATACGACGTCTTGCGGGCGCGAGTCGAACTCACGAACCTGGAGACGGCGCAACGAGAGGCGATAGACCAGCGGATGGCGTCCATTCGGTATTTACTAATGCTGTTGAACCTCCCGCCCGATGCCGAGCTCGCTTTAACGGATAGGCTCTCGTACGAAATCGAGATATACGATCTGGAGGAATCGTTGGCGGTCGCCGATGAAAGGCGGCCCGAGTTGGCGCGGTTCGAGTTGACGAGGCGATTGGCCGAGGCCAACGTTAAAATAGCCCGGGCCGGCGATAACCCGTCGGTATATTTCATGGCCGCCTTTTCCGAGTATGCCAACGAGCTGGCCAATTTAAATTTCCGCGACGATTGGTACGACCAAACGACGCTGAACTTATCGGTCTCCTGGCCGATTTTCGACGGCTTCGCGACGCGGGGTCGCGTCCGACAAGCGCGGGCCGACCTTTATAAAGCGGAACTTAGCAAAGCTCGCTTATCTGAGAGCATCGACGTAGAGGTGAGGGGCGCCTACGACGCGTTGAAGACGGCGGAGGCGACGGTGCGTTCGCAAAAGGACAACGTAACGCTGGCGGAACGGGGCCAGGAGATCGCGCTAGCGCGCTACGATGCGGGTTTGATGTCCAACCTCGAGGTGTTGGACGCGCAAGCCGCGCTCACGCAAGCCCGCCTCGGTTATTACCAGTCGTTACGCGGCTACGCGCTCGCGAAATTAAACATGCGCCGCGCGCGCGGCGAACTGGACGAGCTCAACTATTAACGATTAAAAACCGTAATACGAAGAAGGACGGCCTTGTGGCCGTCCTTTTAAATAGATTTCGCTGCCGGTTTTAGTCCGCGGGTTTCGTTTTACTTTTTGTAGCCGGCGAGCTTTCGTTCTTCTCCGCCGTTTTTCGACGTGCCGGTTTAGCTTTAGCCTCGGCGGGTGGCTTTTCGGCGGGGTCGGCTTTAGCTTTGGCCTTGGCCTGTTTAGGTTCAGGCTTCGCTTCCGCGGGTTTCTCTTTCTTGGTGCGTGCTTCTTTGTCTTTACGCAATTTTTCGCCGCGGGCAATGGCTTCGGTCGTGGAGCCATCCTCGGCCAGGCCGTAGCGTTTACGGAAACGGTCGACGCGGCCCGCGGTATCGACGAGTTTCTGCTTGCCGGTGTAGAACGGGTGGCAGTTGGAGCAGATTTCGACGCTAACGCCGGGTCGGGTAATCCTTATCTCGACTTCGTTGCCGCAAGCGCAGCGGACGATAGCCAGCTCGTACTCGGGGTGCACGTCTTTTTTCATTTTGTTTTTCTGCCTTTTACTTAAAAACTCGACGGGTAATATAACATGTTTTGTATTGATGTGCAAACACTATTTTCCTACCGGGTTCTTCTTGGCCTTCAAATTACTTGCGTCTAGGGGTTCCATATCCGCCGGAAATATGCTATAAATTAAATTGGAAGGTGCCCGGGCGGCCGCGGCCGCGCGTAAAGCGCAGGCCGAGGAAATTCCGGGCTTCGCCGGGCAGGGTGCCGGGTAACACCCGGGCGTCGCAAGGCGACGGAAAGTGCCACAGAAAACATACCGCCGATGGCCCGCTTCGCGCGGCGCACAGGCAAGGGTGAAAAGGCGAGGTAAGAGCTCACCGCGGCTTCGGCAACGACGCCGGCAAGGCAAACCCCACCCGAAGCAAGGCCGAATAGGCGGCGGGACCGGCCCGGGTCAAGCGTTCGAGAGAACGCGCCGCCGCGGGTAGGCCGCTCGAGCCGGGCGGCGACGTCCGGCCCAGATGAATGGCCGCCGTCCCTCCGCAAGGAGGGATACAGAACCCGGATTACAGGGCGCCTTCCGCAGGTTGCGAAAAAAAGGCTTGACAAGTTGGCCCGGCTTGTATAAAATTAAACCGGTAGGTAGGTTTGGCGTTTAATAACCGATTGAGAGGAGGATATAATGAGGAAGATTTTCGTAATTACCGTAGCGTTGCTATGCGGCACGGCGGCGTTGGCGCAGGCGGCGGACCCTGGTAAAATCCTCGTCTGTTACGGCATATTGGGCGGCTACGGCTCGTACTTCGTCCCGACCATAAAAACTACTTTCCCAAAATCCGCGGTCACGTCGTACACCGATAACCAAATTTCCGCGTTTGTCTCGGCTTTGAAAACCGGAGGGCCCTGGGATATGGCTCTCTATGCCACCAACAACTATCGGTCGTTGAATACTTCCGATTACCAGGCTATGGCCGATTGGTACAACAAGAAACGTGGGCCGTTCTTCTTCAACGACTGGGGTATGCACTACAGCCTCGAAAACCCCATCAAAAGCGCAATGGGCGTCACTTGCACGCGCCGTTTAACGATGCCGCCGAAACCGCATTACACGTGGGTCGCAAGCCACCCTATTTGCAAGGGTATTACCAGCTGGACATACGGCAACGCGGGCGTCGGTACCGCCGGCCACCCATTAACGCTCACTACCGCTACCCCGGCGGTAACGGGCTGGACCGCCACGTCGACTCCCGGGCAGGCCGGGATTTGCGTAGCGCCCGACAAACACGGCGTAATCAGCGGCTACAAGATTCACTGCAAACTAGTTTCCGTGCAGACACTCTACGCCAACATCCTTAATTTCATGTGGGACGGCTATAACGTAGGCGTCGAACCCGCTTCGCTCGGCAAAGTCAAGGCGATGTACCGGTAATCACGTAATCACGGCCTAATTGTGAAGCGAAAGCCCCCGTACGGGGGCTTTCGTTTATATCGGAAGGGCGTTTTTCTCTACGGGAACGCGCACAAGAGGTCGTAGCGCGCCCGGGTTATTTCGACGCGTTTAACCGGGCGGCGACCTCCTCAAACTTTTCGCGGGCGAATTCGAGCTTGTGTTTCTCTCGGAGCGACGCCAGCCAGCGGCGCGATAATTCGTCGACTTCATCGCTTCCGTAGTAATCGGCCCACGCTCTTCGGGAACACTCGAACTCCACGCCGGGATCTTCGAGCGTTTGTTGCCGGGAAGGTTCGTAGCGGAGCGTTATGTAGAGCGCCCACCGGCCGTCGGCCGTTTGGAAAACCTCGCTTACCTGATTCACTCCTGCGAAGGGGAAAACGCGGACCCTTAGCTCCGGGGCAAACGGGTCTTCCCCTTCCGCGACGCGAGGTTCACGCATGACCTTTACGACCCCGTAGAATTCTTCCTGTCCCGTATCGGTCGCGCTCAGGCTTCCTGTCACGGCGGCGCGCGCCGCGGCGTGTGATGCGGCTGTCCCTACCGGGTCATCGGCTCGTGCGATTTGGCCGTGTAGGGCTTCGACGTCGTCGCGCCCGGAAGCCACCAGCAAATAGACCTCGGCGTGTTCGTATATAGCGAATTCCTCTTTATGTACCTCGTAGTAACGTTCGACGTCCGCGTCCGTTATGTCCGGGAGTTTCGCCTTGAACTCCTTATTGGAGAAGAAATCCATTAAAATGCCGGCCCGATATTTTTTATAGCGATGAGCGAATTCCGGGTCCTCGTCAATCCCGCGCCGCCGCGCCTCGAGTTCTAAAATAACGTAGTCTTCCAGTCTTTTCAACAAGCGTTCGGCTACGTAAGCGAAATCGGCCGGGTCGTCGTCCCGGTACGCTTCAAGCGTATCGACGTCGACAGAAAAGTAGTCCAAGATCCCGCCAACGAAATCCTCGCCGTTTACCGGAACGCCCTCGACTTCGGAGACCGTAACGTCTTCCTTTCCCCATTTCTCTACGAACGCTTCAACCGGTAACGCCTGTAGGTCCTTCCAGACTTCCGCGTTCCGGGTAATGATGCGCGTGGGGCGCTGCGCTTCCACTAGTTGCTCCATCCGTGCCAGCGTCTCGGCCGTTACGAGGGCTTTCTCGATTTCGTCGCGGCCTTCCTCGTACGTATCGCGTCGTCCTGGAACCGTACCCTCGACCCTGTAGATGTACCACCGAACGTCAAAAGGTAGCGTTACGGGGGGCCCGTATTTACCTACGGGAGTGTTGTATACTACGCTCGCGACGGCGGTTCCATCGAAAGGCAGAGCGAAATTGCCGTACGTGCCGCTTTCGCCGCTTTTTTCGGTAAAGCAATATTTCCTTTTGACGTCCTCCCAAGGGCGGCCGGATATTAATTCGTCGTACGCCGCCCTGGCCTCGTCGCGGGTTTTGGCCACGACCACCGAACAGGTTCGACGGTCAGTATCTTTTTCGTAAGCCGACCTGACCTCCTCTTCGGCGACGGTCGTTTCTCGGGCGAGCGCTTCGCCTAGCATTTCACGTAGCAGTTTCCGTCGGTACCCCGCAAAGCCCTTTTGGAGGCTTTCCTCGTCGGCGTACCCTTTTTCCTCGGCTTCCCGCAAAATCACTTCCGCCGTAACCAACGTGTCGACCGTATCCGCAACCTCTTTTGCCGTTATTTCAGCTTGGGGCGCAGTACCGGCCGCGTCGCGATAATAGAAATAGACGTCGTCCCACGTTACGGCCGGAGCGCCGTCTACCGTCGCAAGGACGTCGGCATCGGCGCAGGCCGCCCCCGGCGGCGCTATAATGGGGAATATAGCGGCGGTAAGCAACGTTACGCGTGCGACGCCGGCGATAATCATCCTTAACAACATCAGAGCCTCCACTTTCGCTACAGTTGTAGTATTTTTTATAAATTGTATATGAAAAGGGTCGCGTTTTCAACAACGTTGCTTACCCGGCGGCGGATGTTGATTTCGTACGCCTTTTAAGCTAAACTCAAGTTCGATGGTAGAGGAGACAGAGCGAACTCGCGCGTACACCATCGGGACCGCGGGCCACGTCGACCACGGCAAATCGGCCATCGTGCGCGCGCTGACGGGTGAAGACCCGGACCGCCTGCCGGAAGAGAAAGAACGCGGGATGACCATAGACCTCGGCTTCGTCCACGCCGATTTCGGCGACGGCGTCGTCGCGACCTTTATCGACGTTCCGGGCCACGAGCGCTTTATTAAGACCGCGGTCGCCGGCGTCGCCGGCATCGACCTGGCGCTGTTCGTCGTCGCCGCGGACGAGGGCGTTATGCCCCAGACGCGTGAGCACCTCGCCATTCTCCGCCACCTGGGCGTCGAGAACGGCGTCGTCGCCATAACTAAGAAGGACCTCGTCGACGACGATTGGCTCGAGCTTGTCCGCGAAGACCTGGCGAAATTTTTCACCGGCACTTTCTTGGACGGGTCCCCGCTCGTGGCGGTCTCTTCCGTCACGGGCGAAGGGGTCGAGGGGGTCCGCTCGGCGCTCAGGGACGCGTTATCGAAGGTCCCGCCGCGGCCTGCCGGGGGTGCCTTCCGGATGGCGATCGACCGCGTATTCTCGATGCGGGGCTTCGGTACGGTCGTGGCCGGTACGGTAGCTTCGGGCAAAGTCCACGTCAAGGACGAGCTGGAGATTCAACCGCTTGGCCGTAAGGTCCGCGTTCGCGGCGTCCAAAGCCGCCTTCAAAACGTCGACGTGGTGACGGTGGGTATGCGGGCCGCGCTGAACGTCGCGGGCGTCGACCAGGAGGAAATACAAAGGGGCTACGAGCTAGCGGAGCCCGGTTTGCTCGCGCCGACGGGACGGTTGGATTTAAAATTGAATCTGGACGCCGGCCCGATACGCCACCGCTCGCGGGTCCGCTTCAACAAGGGGACGGCGGAGGCTATGGGGCGACTCCTTTTTCTCGACGCCGACGTCGGCGAAGCGGGCGAGAGTCATTTCGCCCAGTTAGTACTTGAAGAGCCGATGGCGGCTATCCGCTACGAACCTTTCGTAATAAGGGATCCTTCCACCCTCCGGCTTTTGGGCGGGGGGAAGATCCTGGACCCGTTTCCTACCCCCCATCGACGGCAGCAGTGGGTTTTGGATGACCTCGCGAAGTTGGAGGCGGCGGAGGGGAACCCCTCGGCCCTTCTCCGCACCCTCTTCACCCGCGCGCGCGGCCCAAAACGCGCGTACCGGCCGGCCGAGTTGGCTTGCGTACTTACCACCGTTCCGCGCGCCGAAGTGGGAGAATTACTCGACGAGTTAGTAGACGAGGGCGTGGCCGCGCGGCTATGCCCGGAGTACGTTCCGGCCAAGGACCTGGAGGCGATCAACGAAGCCGCGGTGGCGGCGGTGCGGAGCGCCCTCGCGCGGGACCCGATCCGGGAGGCGGTTCCGCGGGAGGAGGTGCGGGCCAGGTTGAGTTACGAGCTTTCGCCGGAAGGATGCGCGGCCCTGCTCGAGAAGCTCGCGGCGGAAGGCCGACTCGAGGCTTTCGGCGGCGGTTATCGGCTGCCCGGCGCGGTGCCCACCCTCTCGCCCGACCACAAAGAGGCCCTGGCGGCGTTGGAGGAATTGGTGAACAGCGGACCACCGATGCGAAGTAAGGAGGAGGTCGAGCAATACCTGGCCGGTTACGTCCAGGGCGCGACGATGTTGAAGTTCGCGCTAACCCGCGGCATGCTGGTAATGTTGCCCGAAAAGATTATAGCTACGCCGGATTTCGTGGAAACGAAGAGGGAAGAACTCGTACGATACTTACGGGGCCACGGGACCGTCCGTGCCGCGGAGTACAAGGAGATGCACGAGCTGTCGCGCAAGCAAGCGACCGCCCTTTTGGATTACTTCTACGAGCGGGGCATAACGGTGCGGGAAGGCGGTACGCATCGCCTTTCGGCCCGTTACTTGAAGGAAGCACAAGCATAGAGGAGGTTTCACGCCGTATTATGGTAAGCGCGAAGGAACTGATATCGTACGAGGATAGATGGGGAGCTCGCAACTACAAACCGTTGGACGTCGTGCTGACGCGCGGCGAGGGTGTTTGGGTTTACGACGTCGACGGCGAAAAGTACCTCGACTTCCTGGCCGCGTACTCGGCCCTAAACCAGGGTTATTGCCACCCGCGCCTGGTGGCTGTTATGCAGAAACAGGCCGCCCGGCTCACGCTGACGTCGCGCGCTTTTCGCAACGACCAGCTCCCGTTGTTCGAGAAGGAGCTCTGCGAGCTTTTGGGATACGAGAAAGTACTCCCGATGAACTCGGGCGCGGAGGCCGTCGAGACGGCGATAAAGATGACCCGAAAATGGGGCTACAAGGTAAAGGGGGTGCCGGACGGCGAAGCGGAGATCGTCGTCTGCGAGGGTAACTTCCACGGCCGGACGACGACCATCGTCGGCTTTTCCTCCGAGCCCCAATACCGCGACGGCTTCGGCCCCTTCGCTCCCGGCTTCAAGCTAATACCGTACGGCGACCTGGGGGCGTTCGAGGCCGCTATAACGCCCAACACCGTAGGCCTCCTCGTCGAGCCGTTGCAGGGGGAAGGTGGCGTCGTCGTGCCGCCTGAAGGTTATCTGGCCGCAACGCGAGAAATTTGCGCCGCAAACGGCGTCCTCCTGGTCGTGGACGAGATACAGAGCGGCCTCGGCCGAACCGGTAAAATGCTGTGTTGCGAGCACGAGGGCGTACGGCCGGACGTAATCGTTTTGGGCAAGGCGCTAGCGGGCGGGATGTACCCGGTTTCGGCCGCGCTGAGCGACGCCGCGGTGATGGACGTCTTCGAGCCCGGCGACCACGGCTCCACCTTCGGCGGCAACCCGCTGGGTTGCGCCGTCGCGCGGGAGGCGCTCAAGGTTATCGTGGACGAAGACCTGTGTGGCCGCGTGGCCGAGCTGGGCGGGTACCTCCTCGACGAGCTGCGCAAGATAAAAAGTAACTACGTGGACACGGTACGAGGTAAGGGTCTATGGGCCGGGATCGTATTGAAAGAGGAGGCCGGCGGCGCGCGGCGGTTCTGCGAAGCGCTGTTGCGCCTCGGCCTGTTGGTCAAAGAGACCCACGATACCGTAATACGCCTGGCGCCGCCGCTCGTGATTACCAAAGATGAAATAGATTTGGGGCTCGAGCGCTTGGCCGCGGTCCTCGGCGCGGACGTCCTCGAAGAGGTCGGCGCGGCCAAGTAGCAGTAAGTTAAAGGGGGGCGCGATGAAAATAGTAATTACGTTTCTTAAATTGGGGGCCGTGGCCGCTGTCGTCGTTATTGTGGCGTGTTCCGAGGAAACGCCGCTCGGCGACGTCAAGGGCAAGGTGCCGGCGTTTATCGCCAGGTGGGGTTGCCCGGGACACGACGACGGCGAGTTTTACAAACCGTACGGCGTAGCCGTTGCCCCTAACGGCGACGTTTACGTAGCCGATACGTATAATTACCGGGTTCAATATTTTACGCCGGCGGGTAGTTTCCTGGGTAAATGGGATTTATTGCCCAACGAGTGGTCACCGAGGAGCATAGCCGTTGCGCCGAACGGCGTCGTCTATGTCGGCGATCAGCGTAAGAACCGCATCGTTTATTTTACCAGCGCGGGTAGCTTGTTAGGTTCTTGGGGTTCGTACGGTGAAGGCGAAGGCCACTTCGTCGGGCCGGCGGCGGTAGCCGTTTCACCAGGGGGGGCGGTATATGTAATAGATTACGACGGCCGCGTACAATATTTTGGCGCCGAGGGAAAGTATATAGGAGGATGGGGCGCGTGGGGCGAAGAGGCCGGCGAATTCCAGTTGCCGTTGGGTATTAACTTCGGGCCCCGCGGTAACGTGTACGTAGCCGATACCGGGAACGACCGCGTTCAATATTTCACGTCGACCGGTTCTTACCTCGGCGGTTGGGGTAGTAGCGGCTCCGGCCCCGGCGAGTTTGACGGGCCTATGGCGGTCGCGGTCGGCTACGGCGGGACCGTGTTCGTCGTCGATAACGGCAACAGGCGCGTCCAGTATTTTACGTCGGACGGGAGTTTCGTCGGGGAGTTCGGTTCCGGCGGCGTTGGAAGGGGCGAGTTTATTAACCCGTACGGTATAACTATAAACGAACGGTGCGTTATTTACGTCGTCGACGCTTATTGCTGCTGGGTACAATACTTCCGTTAACGTTGATAGTAGTTCCAAAGTTCCAAACCAAGCGATGCTTTTACCGGGGCGTCACGCCCCGGCTTTTCGACGTTGACACGTCGTCCCGAATTATGATAATTTCTAGACCGTAGCGCCGCGGGAAGCGGCTTTTGGTATATTCCCGATGACGAAAGGTAGTTCAATTTCGCGCCGCCTTTTTTGGGCGGCGGGTATACTCGTCGCGTTGTCGTGCGGCGCTCCTACCAGCGACCCGGTAGGGTTTCAACCGCCGGATCGGCCGGTTAAGAAAGTAACGTTATATCCCGCCGACGTCGGGTGGCGCGACACTTTTTACGACATCTTTGCCCCCACCGGCCGGCATTACCGTCTGGCCGTCGGGAGTTACGGCGCGCCCGACCGGTTTCGGAGCCGCACCCTTTTACACTTCGACGTTGGGGACGTTCCGAAAGAGGTATCCATTAGTAAAATCCGCGGCGTGTTCCTAAGTTTGCCGTATCTTCGCGTTTCAGGCAGCTTGAACGACGATATTTACGCCGAGGGCGACGTAACTATCGAAGTACGGCCGCTCCGGCGCGACTTCGACGAGGACCGCGCGACGTGGTGGCGGGCGAGCCGCAAGGAGAATTGGAGCGTAGAGGGCGGCGACTATGGGCCCGCCGTGGCCGATGCCGTCATCGGTCGACCTTCGTACCAGCGCCAGTACGTAAACTTCGACGTTACCGCGCTGGGGCTGGAGTGGCTTGCTAACCCGTACCGTAATTACGGCGTCGTTTTAAAGTTGAAGGACGAGGAGGAGTCGGCTGGGGCGGGCATAAAGGAATTTTACTCCACCAACCAGTACAGCAAGGTTAACGCGCCCCGCCTCGAGATCGCCTACGTAGACGACGAGGGCGAGAAAGTTTATCGCGTCCTTTTACCCGAAAAGGATTGTTTCATAACGGAGTACGGCGGCGAATTCGGCGGCGGCGAGGTTCACGGCTACGACGAGTTCTTAGATTTCGGCTCTTTTAACGGCTACGCCCGCCGCGTGTTGCTATATTTTAACCTTTCACCGGCTGCTACCGGTATCCCGGCGACGGCGTCGGTGGCCCGGGCCCGGCTCCGCCTTTTTTATCTACCTGCCGCCAGGGACGAACGCGTTCGTATCGCCGTGTACCGCTTGACTGCCGCGTTCGAGGAGGGCGCGAAGCAGGATGTACTCGAGCTCCAGAAGTTCCACGATAACTACGCTTATATTGACCGCGAGTTTATGAAAGAACCGCCGGGTTACGTGGACCTATACGTTAACTCCCTCGTCCAAGAGTGGATCTCCGGTAAGCACCCCAACTACGGCCTCGTCATAAAAGCGCCCGACGAGAGCACGGCGCAGGCTTTCCCACGTTTCGCGGCCAAAGACAACGGCGACCCGGCCCGGAGACCGTTCCTGGAGATCGAGTATACGTTGCCGCCGGAACCGTGGTACGCGCCGACGGAGTAGTGATAGTGGCGGCCGATTCGAAAAGGATGTTATTATATATCGTACTTATTGCGTCGGCGGCGCTCGCACTCGTCGCTTGCCCGGCGTTGGCCAATACGATTTTGGCTGCGGGTACGCCGGGAGAGCCCGGTATAGACCTTGACGCGCGCGCGGTCGGTATGGGGGGCGCGGCGTTAGGTCTATTCGACGGTTCGAACGTTAACGGCGCGAACCCGGCGGTACCGGCTTCGTACGGGCGTGCGGTTTTTAGCGTCACCTTGTACCGGGGGTACAACTCGTACGAGACGCCGGCGGGGAGGAGCGTAGAAATTACGTACGACATACCTCGGGCGGAATTGGCGATACCGGTGTCGAGTTCACTCGCCCTGTCGCTTGCCTTGCGCCAGGAGCTCAACCAGAATTACGAATTGACGAGGCCGCTCGAATACGAAGGCGTGGTTGTGGGGACTAGTCGGCGCAAGGGTACCGGGTCCGTCTATTCGTTTTCGGCGGGGTTGGCGGGCCGCCTTGGCGAACGGTGGTACGTGGGCGGCGTTGCCGGCTACGACTTCGGCGCGCCCAAGGAAATATATACCAAGGAATTCAAAGAAAAGGGTTATTCACGCATCGAGGAGACCCTGGAGGCGGCATATAAAGGCGTAAAGGGGGCTCTGGGGGCTGGCTATTTAGTAACGGATAAGTTCTCGGTGGGCGCGCAGTTGGAGGTATTCAGCACCCACCGCGTGCACGAAACAGTTTTTACGGAGTACGCTACGCAGTACGAGGAAGATCACCGGTTCGCGATGCCGTGGTCGGCGGGATTGGGGGCGGCGTACGTCGTCGGCCCGCGCGGCCGGTTTGCCGCGGACGTGCGCTATACGGCGTGGTCGCGGTTTGCCGTCGACGGCGAGGGTTTGGGTTATCGCGATACCGTCGAGTTTCACGCCGGCGCCGAAGGGCGGTTGACGGCGGCTCGGAAATCTTTCTTCCTGTGGCGGATGCCTTTCCGTGCCGGCGTGTCGTACGTGCCTTGGTATTCTACCGAGCACGGCGAATTCGCCAAAACGGGTGTAGCGGTGGGTGCGGGATACCTGTTCAGAAACAACGAGAACAGTCGACTCGATGTCGCGTTGGAATATAGCCGTCGGGGCGATTCGCCGTCCCGCGAGTTGAAAGAGGAGATGTTCGACTTTTACTTGTCGATCGTGGGTCTGGAAGCGTGGCTCGGGAAACGAGGCCGCGAGGATTAGGTCATTGGAGCTCCGGATCCCAAGAGGAGTGGACGCGATGCGGTTAAGATGGCTTTTGTCTTTAACGTTGGTTGCGGCGTTGGCCGCGCCGGTTGTCGTAAACGCGGCCGAAGATGATAAGGTGTTTAAGTACGCGTACGTTAATATGGAACGGGTAGTGGACGAGTACGTTCTATTCAAGGAAGCCCGGGACGAGGCCAAGAATAAAATAGACGAGGCCCGCGTCGAAGATGCCGCCAAGATGGAAGAGTACCAGGAGAAATTGAAGGCGTTGGAGGAGAAATCGGACGGCCCGTTGACTCCCGAGGCCAAGGCGGAAACGGTAGACGCGTATAAGGTTACGTACGAGGAAGCCCTTGATTTCCGTAGTTCGGTACTAGCGAAGTATAAACGGATCGAACGCGACGCCTTCGAGCCGGTGTATAAAAAGGTTTACGAGAAAATCGCATCGTACGCTGTGAAGGAAGACTACGAAGTCGTTTTCGATTATGCGGCGATTTTGCTTTACGCCGACGAAAAAAGTGACGTTACGGAAGATATAATAAACGAGTTGAACGAAGAAGCGGGTATAAGCAAATAGCGCCCGCCGGGGTAGCCACTATGCCGGAATATACGGTCGACGAACTCGCGGCGGCGGTCGGTGGTCAGGTGGCGGGTAACGGCGCCGCCGTGATGCGGGGCGTTAACGGTATAAAAGAGGCCGGTCCCGACGAAGTAACCTTCGTTACCAATCCCAAGTACAGGGCGGCTTTGAAAACGACGCGGGCGGGGGCGGTGGTCGTCGCGCCCGAGACCGAAGCCGCGGGTTTAACGCTAATAAAAACGCCGAACCCGTACGCGGCCTTTGCCAAGGTCATCGTAATGTTCGCGCCGCCTACCGAGACTCCCGAGGGTATGTCGGGGCTCGCGTATATTCACGAAAAGGCGAAAATCGGTGAGGGCGTAGCCGTGGGCCCGTTCGTGACGGTGCGGGAAGACGCCGTGATCGGCGACCGTACGACGTTGGGCGCCGGGACGTACGTAGGCCGAGGGGCGGCCGTAGGGGCGGATTGCCTGATATACCCGAACGTGACGATCCGGGAGCGAGTTACGCTAGGCGACCGTTGTGTCGTACATTCGGGGGCCGTAATCGGTTCGGACGGTTTCGGCTTCGCGACCGAAGGGAAGGTTCACCACAAGATCCCGCAAATCGGCGTCGTCGTAATCGAGGACGACGTCGAGATCGGAGCCAATTGCGCTATCGACCGGGCGACGATGGGCGAAACGCGGATAGGCCGCGGTTCCAAGCTCGATAATCTGATCCAAATAGCCCATAACGTAAAGATCGGCGAAGGGACTTTGATAGCGGCTCAAACGGGAATAGCCGGGTCGACGGTGTTGGGGAAATACTGCGTTTTGGGCGGCCAGGTGGGCATCGTTCCTCATATCGAAATAGGGGACGGCGCGATCTTAGCGGCCCAGAGCGGCGTTACCAAATCGCTCCGTGACGGCGAGATCGTTTTTGGCCGGCCGGCCCGCCCCTTAAAAGATGTCAAGAAGCGCGAAGGCCGCATCGCCCTCTTAGAGAAGTACTTCAAACGCGTAAAGGAGCTCGAGAAAGAAATGGCCGAATTGAAGAGAGGTAAGTAACGGACGACTATGTTAATCGAAGAGAAACAGAGAACCATTACGAAAGAAGTATCGCTCGAGGGCGTCGGCCTTCATACCGGCGAGCCGGCGCGCGTGACGTTTAAACCGGCGCCGCCGAATACGGGCGTGGTATTCGACCGGGTCGACCTCGACGGTAGGGCGCGCGTTTGCGCGCGCGTCGAGAACGTTACGGGGGCGAGCCGGGGGACGACGTTGACGGAAGACGGCGTAACGGTCTACACCGTCGAACACCTGTGCGCCGCGGCCACCGGGTTGGGCGTCGATAACCTCCTGGTCGAGATAGACGGGCCCGAGCCGCCGGCGACGGACGGCTCGAGCGCCGTATTCGCGCGGGCGCTTCTAGACGCCGGGATCGTAGAACAGGACGAACCGTGCCGGTTGATCGTATTGGATAAACCTTTTGACTACAAGCAAGACGGCGCCGAGATGACCATCGTCCCCGAGGACAACCTCCGGATCTCTTTCACGATTAAGTTCGAACACCCGTACTTAAAATCCCAATTCTATACTTTCGACGTGGGGGAGGATAACTTCGTAGAAGAGATAGCGCCCGCGCGGACGTTCGCCTTGGAGAGCGAAATCGAAATGCTTCGCAGCGCCGGGTTGATAAAGGGGGGTACTTTGGAGTGCGCCGTCGTCGTGGGAGACAACGGCCCGCTCAACGAGGACGGCCTTCGCTTTGACGACGAGCCGGTGCGGCATAAGATTCTGGATTTAATGGGCGACCTTGCGCTTTTCGGCGCTCGCTTCAGAGGACATATCATCGCGATGCGTTCCGGCCACGCCGTCAACGTCGGTATGATAAGGAGCGTGAAGAAGTATATGGAGGAGAGAAGCCGTGCGCCGAAGTTCGACCCCGCGAAGACACTTTACGATATCGGCGAGATAATGAAGTACCTGCCGCACCGGTATCCGTTCTTACTTGTCGACCGCATCGTCGATTACCGCCCGGGCGAGTACGTCGTGGGTTTGAAAAACGTTACTTTCAACGAGCCGTTCTTTGCCGGCCATTTTCCCGGGGCGCCCGTGATGCCGGGGGTATTAATTGTGGAGGCTATGGCGCAAGTCGGCGGCGTGCTGCTTATGCAGACCGTCGAAGACCCGGCGAACACGCTTATCTACTTCATGGGAATAGATAAGGTTAAGTTTCGGCAGCCGGTAGTCCCCGGCGACCAGGTCGTATTTAAACTCGTTCCTTTGAAATTCAAAGGGAAAATTGCCGTAATGCGGGGCGAGGCGTTCGTCGGCAACAAAGTCGTCGCGGAGGGCGAATTCAAAGCGTGTCTGGTCGATAAAGATCCTAACAAAGAAAACGCCGGCTAAACTTCGTCATATGTTGAAAATTAATTCCGCTAGCCGTAAACTGCGACATATCAAAGGCTTAAGCGTAAATAGTTGATGTTAATAATACGTCGAAAAGGCGAATAATAAATGGTTGATATACATAGAACGGCTATCGTCGACAGCCACGCCGAATTGGGTGAAGGCGTTGTGGTCGGGCCGTACGCGATTATTGGTGGGCCCGCCGTTATCGGCGCGGGTACGGCCATCGGGCCGCACGCGGTGCTCGAAGGTCCCGTCGCTTTGGGGGAGAAGTGTCGTGTCTTCTCGCACGCCGTTTTAGGGACGATTCCGCAAGATTTGAAGTTCGAAGGCGAAGAGTCGGACGTGACCATAGGCGATGGTACGACGATACGCGAGTTCGTTACTATTAACCGTGGCACGAAGGCCTCGGGAACTACAAAAGTAGGAAATAATTGCCTATTAATGGCTTACGCCCACGTCGCACACGATTGCGTATTGGAAGATAACGTCGCTTTGGCTAACTGCGCGCAGGTCGCCGGCCACGTGGAAATTGGCGAATTCGCTTTCGTCGGCGGCCTTTCGGCTGTGCACCAGTTCTCGCACATAGGCAAGCACGCTTATATTGGTGGCATGAGCCGCGTCAGCCAGGACGTAATTCCGTACGGATTGACGGCCAGCGACCCCACGCGAGTCGCCGGCATTAACGTCGTGGGGCTCCAACGCTGCGGCTTCCCGGTGGAAACGAGGACGGCTCTTAAGCGCGCGTACCATATAATATACCGCGAGGACCTTAATACGGCCCAAGCCGTCGAGAGGCTGGAAGCCGAGCTGGGCCAGGTCGCCGAAGTCCGCGACGTTATCGATTTCCTTAAGCGAACGAAACGCGGTATCCTAAAATGACTTATTATTAAGCGGTTACAAGTAAGCGTTAAAGTAACTTGTTAGCATGAAAATAGCTCGCTGTGGAAAAGCTTAACGGGAAAATAGGCGTAATCGCGGGATCGGGCCAAATGCCGCTTTTGATCGTAGAAGAGGCCGTTATTCGCCATCCCGAGGGCGTGGCCGGCGTCTTCGCCGTTTGCGTAACCGACGACGCGGCGCGCCGGTTGAAGGACCGGATCCACGTCGAGCGCGTAAGCTTGGGGCAGGCCGGCAGAACGATAAGATTATTAAAACAAAACGGCGCGCGGTATTGCGTCTTCGCCGGCAAGGTCGAAAAGGCGCCCGTGTTGGCAGGGTTGAAATTCGACGCTCGGGCCGTGAAAATTCTGGCGCGCGTTCGCGACTTTACCGACGACAAGTTAATGGCAGAGCTCGTCCGCGAACTTGAAAAAGAGGGGTTCGACGTGCTCGCCCAGACCGATGTCCTCGAGCGGTACGTCGTTCAACCTAGAGTTTATACGAAACGTAAGCCGACCAAAAAAGAGTACGAGGACATAGCATTCGGCCTGGAGAAAGCGCGTGGGCTCGCGTCCTTGGGTATCGGCCAAACGATAGTCGTGCGCAACAAGGCGGTCCTGGCGGCGGAGGCGTTGGAGGGCACCGACGAGACGGTGCGCCGGGGCGCGATATTGGCGGAGGGCAAGGGCGGCGTCGTCGTAAAGGCTATGAAACCTGGTCAGGACCGTCGCTTCGACATACCGACGGTGGGCCTTGCGACGCTCAGGCTGGTGTTGTCGGGCGGTTTGAAAGTATTGGCTCTGGAGGCCGGCTCCTCTTTTTTGATCGATCCCGAGGAAGTGGTAGCCGCGGCCAACGGCGGTAAAATTACCGTCGTCGGCGTAGAGGAACGCTAGCTTTGGAAGTGGAAGGGTTAGTTGTCGGGCCGCTCGCGGCCAACTGCTACGTTGTCTCAGCTGGGGGGGACGCCGTAGTTATCGACCCCGGCGCAGAAGCGAATAGGGTTTTAAAGGCCGTCGGCGGTCGGGAGGTTGCGGCGATATTGGTAACCCACGGGCACTCGGACCACGTCGGCGCCGTGGACGAACTGGTTGCCGAAACCGGCGCGCCTTTTATGGCTCCTCGCCGGGACCTGGCGTCGTTGGAAGGATATGTCGGCGTCCGGCCCGCGAGGCTGTTAAACGACGGGGACCGCCTCGAATTCGGCGACATCTCTTTGACGGTAATCGCAACGCCGGGTCACACGCTTGGCTCTTCGTGTTTTTACGCGCCGGGCGTACTTTTTTCGGGCGACACCCTTTTCGCGGAAGGCGTGGGACGCACAGATTTGCCGGGCGGCTCGGCCGAGGCACTATTTAATTCGATCCGCGAGCGTATCTTCTCCTTAGCCGGCGACACGATTATCTATCCCGGCCACGGCGAGCGAACCACGGTCGCCCGTGAGAAAAGGTCGAACCCTTTCTTCGCGTCGGGGTGGGTATGATCGGCGGCGACGAGACGGCCGGCCGGGATGTTGCGACGGCTCTCCGCGGCTTTAAAGCTTACCTAATCGCCGAGTGCGGCCTGGCGGAAAACACGGTCGCCGCGTACGTACGGGACGTCAACGACTTCGTCGCTTTTTGCGGCGATTTCCGCAGCGCCGCGTTGGCGGACGTCGTGGCGTACGTACGGAAGCTTTCGGCCGGGGGCGCCGCGGCGACGTCACTCTCGCGGCGGCTGTCTTCGTTGCGCGTCTTTTACCGTTATCTCTGCGACGAGGGTGAGGTCGAGGCGTCGCCGCTGGAATTCGTGGAGTCGCCCAAGACGCCGTCGCGGCTTCCGGATTACCTTCACGTCGACGAGGTGGAGGGGATAATCGGCGCGGCGGCTCGAGCACTTGACGCCGCGGAAGCGTCGGGGAACGCGAAAATAATGTTGAACACGTCGCGCGACGTCGCGATGCTCGCGCTGGCGTACGGTTGTGGCCTGAGGGCAAGCGAGCTAGTTGGCTTGAAGCGGGCGGAGGTGGATTTGAACCTGGTGCTTCTGCGGGTTCGGGGGAAGGGAGGAAAGGAGCGCCTAGTGCCGTTCGGCGCCGTTGCGAAGGGTTACGTGGAAAAATATTTAAGTTTGTTGGACGCGGCGGGTAAAGGGGAGGGGCCGTACCTTTTCCCGTCGCCGCGAGGCCGCGACCGGCACGTTAGTCGGCAGCTGTTGTGGAAAACCGTCAAAAGGTATGCGGCGCTGGCCGGCGTCCCGGGTGTTAAGCCGCACCTTTTTCGGCATACCTTCGCGACCCATCTCGTACAAGCGGGCGCCGACATAAGAACCGTCCAAGAATTATTGGGACACGCAAATATAACGACCACACAGATTTACGCCCATTTAGATACGAAACGCCTTAAAGAATTCCACGACAAATATCACCCGAGGAAGTAGGTTATGTTTACCCCCGATTGGTGGCTCGATAAGCTTTACCTGGCGCCGGGGATACTCTTCGGCCTCGTCGTGCACGAATTTTGCCACGGCTACGCGGCCTGGCGCCTCGGCGACCCGACGGCTAAGCTGGCGGGGCGGCTGAGCTTCAACCCGTTGAAGCACCTGGACCTTCTGGGCACGGTAGCCCTCTTCGTCGCGCGCATCGGATGGGCGAAGCCGGTGCCGGTTGATGCGCGGAACTTCCGCGACCCGCGCAAAGGAATATTGATTACGTCGCTCGCGGGGCCGGTGTCGAACCTCGTGCTGGGGGTCGTGCTGGGGATAGGGTTGGGCGTTATATTCGCGTACGCGCTCAAGACGCCGGCGGCTTTCGAGTCCTCCTGGCTTCGTCTCGTCTACCTCGTATTGTTCAACGCCGTCTATATAAATTTCATACTCGCCATATTCAACCTGTTACCGATACCGCCGCTCGACGGCTCGAACGTGTTGTGGGCCATTTTACCGCGCGCCGCCGCGGCGTCGTACGGCCGCTTCATCGGTCGCTATGGCCGGACCGTCCTCATCGTCTTCTTTCTGGCGATATTCCTCGGGCCGTCAATAGGGTTTCCCTTTTTCCAGTGGTTCGTAATGCCGCCGATAAAAGTCTTGATGCGCCTGTCTACGGGCTTTTCGCTCAATGAACTTTGGTACTTTTACGCGGCGATGTTCAGCCTATAAGCGTCCGTATTTACGACGAAAAAAGCCGCCTTGCGGGGCGGCTTTTTTTCAGCGATACCCTCTTAACGGAATAAAGCTTTAACTTCGCCGAAGGAAGCGGGCGAAACGTCGGACGTGATGTCGCCCGGGCAATGGACCTGGTAGATGCGGTCGTTGGCGTCGCATCCGACCCAGAGGTACTGGTTGTAGTACGCCAGGCCGCGGGGGGAGTGGCCGGGCACGGTGAACGAAGCCGCGACGGAACCGGCGGTATTGTACCCGTAGACCACGTTCGGGAGGGAGCCTTTCCATATGAGGTTGTTGCGCTGGTCCCAGGCTATGTCGAAGGAGCTTGCGCTCGCCATCCCAAAGGACGAGAGAATGCTGCCGCTTGTCATATTGTGGCGCCAACAGAACGACGGCGCGGAGTCGGAGGTGAAGATGGCGGTGGTGCCGATGCCGCCGTCGGAATTGCAAAACGGCGCTACGCCGTAGGGTTGGTGGCCGGCGTTCCAGTGGTAATAAACGCTCCCCGTAAGGGCTTTGCATTTATAGACGCGGTCTTCGCCGTCGCAGCCTATCCAGAGGACGCCGCCGTCGGAGAATGCGAGGCCGGAGCATTTATTGCTGAAAGATGTGGTCCACGAGCCGTACGAGGACCCGGTGACGGGGGACAAGCGATAGACCCTAGTGGCGCTCCCGTAATCGATTACGAACAAACGTATGGTCGAGCGGGCCATGCCGCGGACCTGGTTGCCCGGCGCCGGGAAGGATCTCTTTACGTCGCCCAAACGCGCCAGGGAGGTAGAACCGGCGATAATTACCAGCGCCGTTAAAATAAACGCCAAGCGTTTCATAAGAAGTTTACCTCCTCTCGGGCTTCGCCCGTATTATAGTCGGAGGTGACGTTTTCGTCGTATTTATTAAAGCTTCACATTAAGAATATAGCGCATTAATCGGCCTGAGTCAAATTTACCGGCGGATTATTTAGCGCGTTCTCTCCAAACGGAAAAAAGCCGCCCTCCGGGGCGGCTTTTTTTCTTTGGAAATAAGCTTATACCGATAATTCGCGAGGCTTATCTTCTCCTCAACGTCTCCGTGCCGGTTTTCGTGCTGTCCTGGTCGGCGGAGATTCCCTCGAGCGAGCCGTCCGGTTTTATCGTGTACGCGACGACGCCGTATACCTCCCGGTCGTCCCGATAGCCGACGACGAATAGGTCGCCGCGCCTTAGGCCGACGCCGGGGTAGGGGATTCTGTCGCCGACGCTGTAAGTAACCCAATACACGTTCCGAGCCGGCGTTATTTCGACTTCGCAGGTGTAGGCGTTGCCGTCGGCGTCGGCGCCGCCGCCTACGTATATACCTTCCAATATCACGTTGGCCGCCGTTTCAGCGGAGGTTTCGGACGCGGCCGTCTCCGGGCCCTTTATCTCCTCGGCGGGTTTCCGGCAAGACGCGATTACCGCGGCTAAGGCCGCAACCATAAGAACTAAGCAGAACTTTTTATTCACTGGCCTCACCTCCGGCCCGGTTGCTCTCTTCCGGATATAGTTTTTCGCTTCCCGTTTCCTTGAAGCCGGGCAGGCCGAAGACGCCGTCCAACACGCCGTCGGCTTCGATTTTATATAGCGCTACGCCGTATCCGACGTGGGCCGCGTACCCCACGCACAGGCGTCCGTCCTTTACGATGCCTACGCCGTCGTAACCGAACTCGTCTTCGAAGGACCAAAGAATTTTATATACGTCCCCCGTTTTGGTTATGTTTACCTCACAGGCGTACCGCTGGCCGCTATAGGGCTGTTTGCCGAAGCCGGTATATTCGCCCGCGACGTCGTCGGCCGCCGTCGACGCGAGCCCAAGCGCCATTACCAATAGACATAATATTAAGGTCCTCATCGGCCACCTCCTTGGGCGGTCGTTATTACGGCACATATTACAAAACTATCGGCCGGGGTTCAATCGTTTCCTACGGTCGTCCACGGCCGGCTTTGCGTTCGGCCTCTTTTGCCTACTTCTCTCCGCCGGGTAGCCGGCCTTTTACAGACCAACGTCCGCGTACCCGGTCCTTTTCACCGTGAAAAAGAAGCCGCCCGGGAGGGGCGGCTCCTTTAGGCACGTTGTTTCCAGTTACTTGAATATCGCCTTGACTTTACCCACCGACGTGGGCGTGACGGAGACGTTGATGGGGCAGTGGATCTTGAAGATGCGGTGGTAGCCGGTGGTCGAACCCAGCCAGAGGTACTGGCCGAAGTAAGAGAACGCCAGCGCCGGGCCGCGCGTGAACGAGAACGACGCCTGGACGGAACCGGTAGTGGTCCGCCCGTATATGGTGCTGCCGTTCCTGTGCCAGACGAGTTTATTGCGCCAGTCCCAGGCGATGTCGTAGACGCCCGTGGTCGCAAACGAGTTGTAAATACTGCCGGTGGTTAAGTGCTGGCGCCAGGTCATGGCGGGGGAGCTGTCGGAGGACAGCATGTGCGTCGGGGCCGCGCCCCCGTCGGCGGTCGCCATAACGGCGAGGCCGCCGTACATGTCGTGGTTCGCCGGGATGGAGGCGTAGATGCTACCGGTGCCGTAGTTGCAGCGGTAGATGCGGTCGGTGGAGTAATTGCCTATCCAGAGGTAGCTGCCGCTGGGCAAGCCGCCGCCGCCGTTGTAGTTGTACGAAAGGCCGCGGGTGGCGCTGGTGAACGGCGATACGTAGGAGGTGACTATAGAGCCAGTTTCGGCGTTGACCTGCCAGATCCTGTAGGGCGAGGTGTTGCAGTAGAGCCAAAAATACGCCGCGTTGTTCGGTCGCGCCGCGGCGATGGGGTAATTCGCAGGCGAGGGCCAAGATGCGACTATTGTGCCCAGGGCCGCGAACGCGGTCCCGGCGGCTAAGGCCAGTGCTAAGATGATAACAACTGTTTTCTTCATTCGTCGCTCCTCCTGTTTTTTGAAAGGGCTGTTTAG